>CAMBQS010000390.1 GCA_945870015.1 Desulfocicer vacuolatum DSM 3385 | reverse complement strand
CGATATTTTGATGGCTTTCATGTTCAAATAACCGCCGATAAAGTTGATAGGCAACCCGGCCAGGAAACTCCAGTAAAAAACCGTATCCAGATCCGGAACCGGTATGAAAAAAAAAGCGATGATGCAGAATGGGAAACTGAAGAAAAGTGGATATGCGGTCATATCCCAGACGCTTCCACCGGACAGATATTTTTTGACCCATGTGTCCTGGCTGGCAACCAGAATAGCCGTCAAGATCGATAATACAAACCACACAGCAAATAATCCTCTCTCTCTACTTTACGGCAACCGATAAAGCCTTTTCTGAAAAACAGATTATTTCCATGCAAAGACCGGCTGATCAAAATGAGCCACACGGGTTTCGTTACCGAGGATGGCTACTTCCCGGAACTGATAGATAATCGCGGCCGTAGGCGCTGCGATCCAGGAGTCTCCGACCGGCATCAGCAGCATGGGATTTTCACTGATTCCGGTTTGATGGAGGATCGGGGCATCTTCCCGAAGAAACTCTTCTACCGGTATGCGGTGAATCGAATCCACCTCTTCCGGATTCGGGGTTAACCTTTTCCCTGTGCCGCCCCATATAACAACCGGTTTGATGGTATATCCGGACCGGGTGGAAAAATCATCCAGCCTGCCGATGATATGATCCGGGTCCAAATGGAGCCCCACTTCTTCCTCAAGCTCCCGGAGGGCAGTCTGTTCCGGTGTTTCCCCTTTTTCCATCTTTCCGCCGGGAAAAGCCCATTGGCCGGAGTGAGCTTTCAGACCGGAGGCTCTTCTGGTAAGAATCAAGGCTGCATCCTGTTTCTGATTTTCCCTGGGCTGAAGACCATATACATCCGTACCATCCATTATATCAACAATGGTCACGGCAACGGCAGCCTGCCTCATTTCAGGACCTTGATGAATGACCGGTTGAAAATGGTTGAGCCTGTTTTGAATATCCTGCCGTAAACTTTGATCACAAATCAGATGCGCCATACAATTTTTTATCCTCTGAGCCAATTTCAAAACGATTGAAAAGCGTCACACCGGCGAAAGCCGATGTCCAGAAAAAAACTAAAAATACTCGATAGTGTTACACTTTACTTTGTGTCCGGCTTTCGCCGGAACTACAATAACAGACTTTTGAAATTGGCTTCTCTTCATGCTATTTTCTTTATCACACTTTTATGAGATAATAACAGTCAATTTGGACATCGACAGGGAAAAACAAGATCAAGGGCAATCGTAAAATATCCATCCACATTCATGATGTATCGAGAAACTATGTTAAAACAGGAATTTGAAAATATTGTAAACCAGATCAGCCAGGTTGTTCTGGGAAAAGAGGAGCAGATCCGCCTGGCACTGACCTGCCTTTTTGCAAAAGGACATCTACTGATCGAGGATATCCCGGGTATTGGAAAAACAACCCTTGCCAAGGTCCTCGCAAAATGTCTGGGTCTGAACTTTCAGCGAATCCAGTTCACCAGTGACATGCTTCCGGGGGATATCCTTGGGGTTTCGGTTTTTAAACAGAAAACCAGCTCCTTTGAATTTCATCCGGGTCCGATTTTTACCCATGTCCTGCTTGCAGACGAAATCAACCGGGCCACACCCAAAACCCAGAGCGCTCTTCTGGAAGCCATGGAAGAGCGGCAGGTCACCATAGAAGGAAAAACCAGGCAATTAAACAATCCGTTTTTTGTGATCGCAACCCAGAATCCCCTGGAACACTCCGGCACCTTTTCCCTGCCGGAATCACAACTGGACCGCTTTCTCATGCGGATTGAAATCGGTTATCCTGGAAGATCGGCTGAAAAAAGAATATTACAGGGCAAAGGAAGAGAACAGAAAATATCCAGTATTGAATGTTGTCTGCAAGGTGAGGATGTGTTGAATATCCAGACCCGGATCGATATGGTTCACGTTTCCGACGCCCTTCTGGAATATCTCCAGGATATCCTGCAATTCACAAGATCTTCCACCGGATTCCATGTGGGCCTTTCCCCGCGTGCCGGTCTGGCCCTTCTTCAGGCTGGAAAATCTTTCGCGTACCTTCATGGAAGAGATCATGTCCTGCCGGAAGATATTCAGCAGGTTCTGCCCTGGGTTGTCCGGCATCGTTTGAAATCAAGGGAAACGCTGGGGGAATTTTCCATTGAACATCTGAACAAACTTCTTCACGAAGTGCCCATTCCATAATGATTCCCCTTGCTCACATACTGCCCATCACCCTGAATCCAAAAAAAACATATATCCTTCCGACACGGTATGGATATCTGTTTATCCTGCTTCTTCTGATCATGCTGGTCGGTTCCGTTAATTATAACAACAACCTGGGTTTTCTGCTGACCTTTCTCCTCAGCAGCATGTGTATTGTTTCCCTGTACTACACCAACAGCAACATCAAAGGAATACGATTTGTGTCTGTCCGCGCAGAACCTGTATTTGCCGGAGATCCGGCCATGTTCGAATTTATAGTTCAGGTTATTGGATCGAACCGGGTTTCAATTTTTTTCCACTTCTCCGATCAACCGGATCTCTATCCGGAAACCCTCCTTACAACCGGAAACAATCAGATCCGAAGATCAAAAATAACGTTCAGACGCGGAATATTCAAGCCGGGTGACATCACGGTTTCAACTGTTTATCCATTTGGAATCTTTCGTGCCTGGTCAACTGTCTCCATGAACCTGAAATGCGATGTCTATCCAAAGCCGATTTTTTCCTCCATTGACTTTCAGCCGGGATATTCGGAACAGAATGGAAACGCAACTCCATCCCGGTCCGGTGCAGAGGATTTTCAGGGACTGGCGGAATACCAGCCCGGTGATTCCCTGCAACATGTGTCCTGGAAAAAATTATCCGCCGGCCAGGGTCTGCTTACCAAAAAATTTGATGGCTCAATTGGAAATTCCATTGTGATCGACTGGTTTTCCCTGCTAACACAAAATACGGAAACAAAATTATCCATCCTGTGCGGCATGATCCTGAAAGCGCACCGGATGAACCTTGAATACGGCCTTCGATTGCCCGGTATGACCATCCAACCAGCTTCCGGGAATCCACACCGGCATCGATGTTTACAACATCTATCCCTTTTTCAGAATGAAACCATTGACCATGATCAAACCTGAAAATGAAAATACGGAATTGGGCTATCTGATTGCTGCGCTGATTGTTGCGCTGTTGCCCCACATGCCCAATCTTCCGGTATGGATCGATATCTGGTGCTTTATTCTTTGGGGATACCTGATTGTCTCTCTCCGGAAAAAATGGAGACAACCAGCCCGATGGATACGAATTTCATTAACCTTAATCGGCATAGCAGGCGTACTCTCCTCCAGCGGTCATCCCATCAACAACGCCACATACCAGGGCCTGCTGGCGATCATGGCGACCTTAAAACCCATGGAAATCCGCTCCCACCGGGACAAGATGGTGACGATCTTTTTTGCTTATTTCATCATCATCACCAGCCTGTTCCTGTCCGAATCTCTTCTGATCTCCCTGTATATGTTCTTTTCCGTATTTGTGA
>CAMBQS010000389.1 GCA_945870015.1 Desulfocicer vacuolatum DSM 3385 | reverse complement strand
TGTTCTATGCATATATGCCAATGTCATTCTTTGATAACGCCGCTGATCATGAGTGTTGCTCTTTTTGCACCCCTCCGTGCAACAGCTTGTTATGTACATGAAAGGCTCTTTTTCCCGACAACCAGAAAATGCTTGGGTAATTCATTGAAAATAGATACACCGCTAAACCCGGATTTGATCAATTGCTCCTTGACCTGTTGAGGAATGCACCGGATCGATACGGGAGGCCCTTGGGGCATATCTTCTTTTTTCCAATCAACAATAAAAATTTCTCCGCCGGGTTTCAATATCCGGTAAGATTCATCAAGTATCAGAGAAGGATTGTCCAATTCATGATGCAGTGTGATCATAAACACCAGGTCTGCAATACCGTCATCAAGCGGCACAGAATTCTCTTCATTCTTTACCGGAATGATATTCCGATATTTTTGAGTAACATTCGCCTTTATCCAGTTGATCATTGTCTCGTTCAGATCACAGGCGTAAACAACCGAAGGTTTGAACTGCTGAAGAAAAGCAATACTGAAGAATGCAGTTCCAGCTCCTATTTCAACCAGTACTTCCGATTTATCCATATCCAATTTGCTTTGAATATAATCAGGAGGAATATCCATCAACCTTTGCGGGTCATTCAGTTTCTGTAATTTCTTAGGATCAAATTTTTTCTCATTCATTTTACAATCCAAATTATTGACGATGTTTCATCTGGTTAAGCGATATTTTCCGATTTTCATTGCCATAAACAAAAAAGCTTTTTGTCGCCTTCCATAACTGCTTTAAGTTTTTCCATATGCCTTAATGTGGCAATTTCCCTTTGCAATTCGCTCGATTTTAAACCGAGCTTCTCTGTTAAGGCTTCAAATTCAATACCATTTGTTTCTTTCAGGACAGCCAAAATATTCATTTGCAGTTTGGTTAATGTAGAACCGCTGCCACTGAGCGATTTTGCAGTATAAACCGCCCAGGGATCACATGTTTTTACAGGGGAAAGGCTTTCCATGTAACAATCCTCGCACAATATTTGTCCTGTATATTCCCTTTCCTCACCACTCTCAATATGAGATTGACATTTATCACACTTCATTTATCCCTCTATGCATAAAATATTGGGGCTGTTTTCTTTTTGCTCATAACGCCATGGTCAGCCGCCGAGTTTACGAGGTCGGCTGAACCAACTTGGCCTACGGCTCTTTTGACACTTCTCTTGATGTCTCGTCCAACGCCTTTCGAATTAGATCACGATATTCGGAAACAACATGGTAATTGTCCTTTGTTTCACCATGTGTGCCACCACTTTCAAATTCGACCACCTGCCGGAGATGCGGATTTGATTTCTTAGTCAAGAACTGAGAAATATTACTCAGGTAGCGCCCGCTTTGACCGATGTCGTTTCCGACCCCAGCCTCGTGCAGACCTTGCTTTACTTCATATCGGTTGTAAATTCTATCCTCCTGACTGATTATCTCCAGAAAAGCTCGAAAGCGGGGAGTAAGATCGCTATCCCTGGTAAGTGATTCAACGATCCGATTCTTTAGTTGGTCTGGCCCCAAATTTGATTTTTCTAATGAAAATGAGCTCTTTCCAGATTGCTTCAATTCTTTTTGTTTGCTTTCCTTCTTTTGAATGTAATCCTTTGCTTCAGGGAGTGGAATAATTATTTCGGGATTAATGAAAAGTTCCCCCTTATAATCAAAATATGGCGTCAACCTTATACATTCGATATTTATTTCTGATTCACGAAGCCACAGCACGGCAGAAATAACCTCAGAGTGAAATTCCTTTGCAACCAAAATTATCCTTTGGCGTTGGTTTAGGTCTTCAGGCTCACAGTTGATAAATCCCTCGATTTTGACCTGAGCGTCGTCCCCGTCTGTACCGAGATATTCAGCAAAATGCTTATAGATTTCATCATAAGAAAAGCTGGAACAGTAAGAAGCATATTTGATCGCCTGCCACTCTACATCCGAACCGGAATTATCACGTTTTAATTCAATTATAACCAAGGCCCCATCTTTATCCACCGCAAGCAAGTCAAGACGACGGCCAGACGGCAAAATTAACTCCTTTGAAATTATCATGAGGGGCTCACCAAGTATTTCTGGTGTTCCTGCAATCCACTCTTGTATGTCAAACCGTTCCCTAAGATTGAGTTCAGAGTATGTTGTAGCTGGAATCTCAATAAGTTTTTTATTCTCAATATCTACTCTATACATCTTGACTCTCCTTTATCGGGCACTTTTGCCCTGATAATTGTACCTGATATTTTCGCAATAAATCGTCGGTCGTCTGAAAAATGAGTGCTGTTTCGCATGAGACAATGCCCGATTACCGGAACTCGATCCCTGCCCGTATATTGTTTCACCACAGAACCATTTTATATAAATCATGTCAATACAAAATGTTGGAGAGGGCAGGGATCGTTTCTTGAAGATTATTTTCTCCCTGTTTCAAGTATTATTAGAAAATCGGAGATAGCCACGATCTTATTTGAGTGGAAGCGAATGGTTTTGGGAATTCAGGGAACATCCATTGTAAAAAAAAGGGCAACCACAGGGGGTTGCCTCTGAAAATGTATCAATGTAAAGAATCGGTTTTTTTAAACCCTCCGGAGAAAAATCGTTTATCCCTTTTTTTCTCTTTCAATCAGCAACTGCTCTCGCTTCTTCAGTTCCAGCTCTTTGGCCTCCAGCCGTTTTTTTTCCTGCTGGATCTCTGTTTGCTGATCTGCAATCTTTTGTTTTTCAGCGGCCAGCTTTTCAGTTGTCAGGGCAAGACGTTCTGACTTCAACCGATGTATCCCTTCCTGGATCTTTAACCGGATCGAATGGTTCTTCAGATGATTCACGATTGACAGATCCATGCTGAAGCATACGCCCTGCCCTTCTGATATCACGGTTGCAGATCGTGTATCCACTTCAAGGGCGCTCATCTCCCCGAATACATCTCCCGGAGTCTGGAACTCGGCAACGCTGACATCTCCCTTTTTCACCAGATACTTTCCACGGAGTACCCAGAATATCCAACTGTCATACTCCCCTTCCCGGATCACAGCCTCTCCTGGTTCATATTGCACAAGCTTTACAATCTTTGCTTTGTAGTCATTTTTTGCGGTTTCCATCAGGTCTGATAGTTCGTCCATGGAAAGATCATGCAAAATTCTGAATTTGTGAATCAGTTCAATTGTTTTCTTTTTGAACAACTCACTCTGGATTTCAACAGGCATTTTATCTCCATTTTTGATCGACTTGGTATTATACTTCTTATGAATCCGTCCGCAGGGGAAAAAAGCGGAAATCATCTGTTTTGATTATCCTGTCCGAAAGCATGGAGGAGGAAGCCGGCGCAGTTCAGAATTTGAACTGCGCCGGCTTGAATATCTTTAACACCGATTTTCGCACTCCCTACAAGGATTACATCTTTATATAGGCCGGGATGATGACCCAGCCAAGGCGCCGTTTCATAAAGGATGAGGTCATGACGTTCCAGTTGTATGTTATATGATATGTCGTAAAGTATGCCAAAATAAA
>CAMBQS010000388.1 GCA_945870015.1 Desulfocicer vacuolatum DSM 3385 | reverse complement strand
CTTGGAACGGGTAAGGATCACTCGGGCACAATGGGGAAGCAGATTCTGAAGCATGGTTTCATAGGATTTGTCATCCAGAATTCCGGCAACCAGTGTGATTCTCCGGCCGGACAGTTCTTCGGTAATATATTGTGATAAAATCCGGACAGAATCCAGGTTATGGGCTCCATCGAGAATCACAAGCGGGGAATCCATTATTTTTTCCAGCCGGCCCGGCCATTTGGTTTTCTGGAGGCCATCCTTTATAGCGTTGGCTGGAATGGCGATGGGAGGCTGTTTTTCGTACCCCATCTGTAAAATTTCACAGGCGGATAATGCAATCGCCGCATTATCAATCTGATGTCTGCCTTGCAGGCCGGTCTGAAGGTTGTGCCATGTTTCATGAAGCCCGTAATATGTAAAGCTGTTTTTCCCGCTTAGCTCCGCCCTGAAATCCTTCCCCAAACGGTAAAGCGGTGCAGATCTTTCATCCGCCAGGCGCTGAAAAACAGAAAGAACATTTTCTTGCACAGCGCCGGTAACCACGGGAGTATGCTTTTTAATAATACCGCCCTTTTCAAAAGCGATCTGTTCCAACGTATCGCCCAGATATTTCTGATGTTCCAGGGAGATATTCGAAATCACGGAAACCGCCGGGTGAACGACATTGGTCGAATCCATTCTTCCGCCCATTCCGGTTTCGATAATGGCCCAGTCAACGTTCTGTTGACCAAAGTGGTAAAAAGCCATTGCCGTGGTATATTCAAAAAAGGTCGGCTCCCGATCCCCATATCCGGAACGCTTTACAGCCTTGTAGGCTTCGAGAACCTCCTGGTCTGAAATTTCCTGGTGGTTGACTTTTATCCGCTCATTGAACCGTACCAGATGCGGAGAGGTGTACAAACCAACCTTGAAACCCGATTCCCTGAGAATGGAGCAGATATAAGATGCAATCGAGCCTTTCCCGTTTGTTCCGGCAATATGCACTGAGGCGAATTGATCCTGGGGATTATCCAATCCCTGAAGAATTGCTTTCGTGGTTTCAAGACCCAGGATAATGCCGAAGCGGCGCAATCCATACATTTCAGAGATACATTGATCAAATTCAGTGTTGATACGCATCCGGATTATCTTTCATGTTGATACGATATTTTTCGCACAAATCTTTTCTGGACACCGGCCTTCGCCGGTGTGACGGTTTTTCATCGCCGGTGTGACGGTTTTTCATCATCAGTATGACGGTTTTTCATCGTTTTGAAATTGGCTCAATGAAATAGAAAAACCCGGCAGGAAAAAAATCCATAGCCGGGTTTGTTAGACATTTAAAAAAACGGGCGGTTACCTAGATCTTCGAAATCGGTTTCTGGAAGCGGCGATGCGCTGCCGTCTTACAGCTTCTCTTTCCTTGCGCCGCCGATATTCACTCGGTTTTTCAAAACTTTTTTTGAGCTTCAATCTTTTAAAAAGTCCATCGTTCTGGATCTTCTTTTTTAAAATCCGCATTGCTTTTTCCAGGTCATTATCAAGAACCTTGACTTCAATCTCCTTCAAATTCCTCGCCCCTTTCTTCCATCAGATTGTTCATGATGGTTATTTGAATCAATAGAATTCGGATTAATACTCCAAATATAAAATCTTTGCAATAGAATTTTTCCCCTGTTTCTCTATTTTACTTATTCAAATGCATTCCGGTCTGACAGGGGAATTGAACACAAATTACAGTTTTGAAACCAGTTCCGTGGTAACCTCTTTTACACCGGGTTTTCCATCCAGTTCAATATACTTCATTTTTCCTTCTTTCTTTGCAACATCTTTAAAATAATAGGCAGACGCCAGGGTCCCGGTTTTCTTGTCATAGTAAATGGAGTGACGTTTGTTTATGGCTTCTTCATCCTGATCATCGGCTCTTGTGGTCAATGCACCACCACATACGCGGCATTTATCGCCATTTGGCTTGATTGCATCAATAAATATATTGTTCGGATGGTTGTTATCATTTGCACAGAGTCTCCGGCCCATGATTCTGTTTTTGGCGATCTCCCGGTCCAAAAGAATCTCTATAACAATATCCAGACTCATACCTGCTTTTTTCAGAGATTCATCCAGTTTTTCAGCCTGAACCTTATTCCGGGGAAAACCATCGAGCAACCAACCGTTTTTACAATCATTTTGCTGCAGACGATCCAGAATCATCGGAATGGTGATCTCATCCGGCACCAGATCACCCTTGTCAATATAAGCTTTTGCCTCTGCACCCAATTTGGTCCCGCCTTTTATGTTTTCACGAAAAATCGCACCAGACTCGATATGGGGAAGTTTATATTTTTCCTTTAAAATTGCTCCCTGTGTACCCTTGCCGCTGCCGTTTGGCCCAAAAAATAGAATGTTCATAAAATCTCCTTTTGTTCAATGTATATTAAAATTCATCCAACTCTTTAGAATCAATAGAAATAAAACTAATAAAACAGATCATATCAAAATCAGAGTGTCTATTGGCACAACGGCCTTAGTATTAAAATGGTTGTATTTTGTCAAGGCCGGTCTCGAAACCTTTTTCCGGCTGCCGACGTTTCTCTGTCGAATTTTCATGCGTTATCAAAAAAACCCCTTGACACAAAAATATTCATGTTATAGCCTTTAACAATAATTCAAGGCGCCTGCCGTATTTGGAGATAATAATTAACAATCTACAATCATAGAATAAAAATCACAAAACACGCACACTTCTTCTATAAATCTTGGATTCACCATTGGCCACTGGAAAACAAAAAAATCAATTTCATCATTGCAAATAACACTTGAAATCTATTTTCTGAAGATGAAGGAGCATGATAAGGCAGCGGATTGATGCATTGAGATGATGACTGAATATCTGGCAGAACAGGGAAACCGGTTACTTTACATAATACATAAAAACGATTAACGGGGAAAGAATTAATGAACATCGTCGAGTTAAAGGAAAAAAACATCAGCGAACTCACCAAGATGGCCAAAGATTTTAAAATCGAAGGAGCTGCAGGATTAAGAAAACAGGAGCTGATGTTTGCGCTTCTCCAGGCTCAAATTGAAAAAAACGGTTTCATATATGGTGAAGGAACGCTCGAGATCCTCCCGGATGGTTTTGGATTTCTGCGTGCGCCGGATTATAATTATCTCCCAGGTCCGGACGATATTTATGTCTCCCCTTCCCAAATCCGCCGATTTAATCTGCGCACAGGAGACACCGTATCCGGCCAGATCAGACAACCCAAAGAAACCGAACGGTATTTCGCGCTCCTGAAAGTGGAAGCAATCAACTTTGAAGATCCTGAAATTGCAAGAGAAAAAATTCTTTTTGACAACCTGACCCCTTTGTACCCGGAAACAAAAATGCGGATTGAAACCGATACCAATAATTTTTCAACCCGGATCATGGATTTGATGACGCCCATTGGTTTTGGTCAACGAGGGCTGATTGTGTCGCCACCCCGTTCCGGCAAAACCATGCTGCTTCAAGCCATTGCAAATGCCATCATATCCAGCCATAAAGATGTCGTCCCCTTTGTTCT
>CAMBQS010000387.1 GCA_945870015.1 Desulfocicer vacuolatum DSM 3385 | reverse complement strand
GGAAGTAGTTGCAAGTGAAAGAAATGTGACGATTGTCAGACGGACAGATGCAAAAAATTTCCACGCCATACCTCCGAAGTGGCTCTGATTCTGTTTTTTATTCATTCATAAAACCTTTATGGTGTTCCTGCCTCTGTAAGCGGTATGTTGATTCAGCAGTACATTTATTTAATATTGAATGATATCATTTTGTTATATATCGATATCACCAGGATAAATCATCGTCTGTAGATATAGGCCAGAAGTTGTGATAAGTCAATCCGTGGTGGCGCATCACAGCAATTAATCACATCAGGCAATTTGAAATCTCAACCCGGATTTTTATCATCCATGGTGCTGATTTACGGGTTGCTTTCAGCCGGTTGTTTTTTGTTCTGCGAATCATCCAGGTTTGACAGAAAGTGCAGCAGGGATTGTGATGGGAATTGGGTTTCAAGATCAAAGAGATACCAGCTCGTGTGGCGCAGGCCATTTTTCAGAAAATCCTTTGCGGGAATCACCCGGAGAGTCAGTCTGCTGAAAAGATCATTTCGTTCTTTTCGATTCATCTCTTTGCTGGAGAACATGCTTTCAAAATATTCCCTTGCCGGTAAGAGTTTTGGACTGTTTGTATAATCAAAATCCATGATTTTATTTTGAAATGCCGCAAAAGCATGAAAGCGGAATTCCCCTGGCGGAGCACTCCGGTTGTAAACAATTCTTGTCTTATACAGGGTGATGTTTGGCCGCTGGATACTGAAATCTATTTTTTTTGAGGAGTTACTGGGCACCAGTTTGTCATGGTCTTTATCAAAAATGAAAATCACTTTTACATCGGTTGGATCCAGGCCATCTGCACTTGCTTTGTTTAGCAGGGAATAAATATTCTCATAGCATTTCAAGCTGTTATATGTATTACTAAAAAACAGTTTTCGAAAAAGAGTCAGGTATTGCTTTTCCAAGTCATTGTTATTGGCCTGGTTTTCAGATGGTTTTTCAAGGGGATTCTCGTTTTTTGCCTGTGCTGATTTTGCAGAAAATATCAGGCATAGAAGCAGGAGGATGAAAAAACCGATCGAAAATGTCTGGATGGAAGTATTCTTTGTCTGATCAGAAGTCATATTTTCTTTGGTTTTTAGATTACGGGGTTTTGGCCAGACGGACTCCGATGTAAAAATTTACGTAATCGGGCAGATGTTTTGTCCGGTTTGCGCTGCGGCAACGCCTTGCATAACTGCTCATCCCTCCACCCCGGGAAATTTTGGAATAGCCGGTTTCAGGCCCGGTCGGATCGATTACAGGTTCAGTGGAATATTCCCCGAACCAGTCCTGGCACCACTCATACACATTGCCATGCATATCATACAATCCAAACTGGTTTGCCGGAAAGCTTCCCACAGGAATGGTCTGGTTACGGTTTATGCCTTTTGGCGAACCGGGTATGGGATGATTCCCATTATAATTCGCCTGACCGGTGGACAGGAATTTTCCAAAATAAAAAGGAGTATCTGTGTTGGCACGGCATGCATATTCCCATTCCGCTTCCGTGGGTAACCTGTATGTTGTCGTATGCTCAAGCTGGTTGAGTTTCCGGATGAAAGTCATGGCATCATGCCAGGAGATAAAGTCCACGGGACATTTCGGGCATCCGGTAAATTTGGAAGGATTATTCCCCATGATTTTATTCCACTGCTCCTGGGTAACCTCTGTTGTCTGAACATAGAACGATCCGGTGATGGTTACTTTATGCTGATTTTCATTGTCTGATCTTTGAAATTCATCTTCCGGACTGCCCATGATAAATGATCCCGGCGGAATCCGCACAAAATCCATGCCCAGGCTGTTTGTAATTTGTTGAGGCTCGTCAAGAGCCAGGGAAGATCGGATGGTACAAATCAGAACAAGCAGAAAAAAGAGCAAGATGACCCCAAAGGGATTGATGATCTTCCAATTCTGTTTTTCATATCGTATGCACATATACCGGCTTACTCTTTCTGTGCCTGTTGAGGCTCGATCTGAATAACGGCAGCATTCTGATTTTGCAAATACGTATTTCCAAGCGCCTTCATTTCTTCCCGGGTAATGGACTGATAGTCTGAAAGCATGGTCCGGCTCCATTCCAGTTGCTGCGGATGATTTTTCAGATCTATCAGGACACTGTTCAGCCAGTACCGGTTTGATCTTTGAAAATCTTTTATACTGGTAATGATCGGGTCAAGCGCTCGTCTGAGTTCATCATCGGTGATTCCATTTGCCGCAATATCTGTTGCAATTACTTTGATTTCAGATTCAACCCGCATTTTTTCATCCGGATGGATCAGGGCAACCGCTTGAAACAGACCATATCCTTTATATGCACGGCTGGAATGATTGTATGCATAGGTAGAGTAGGAAGCCCCCAGCTTTTCCCGGATAAGGATGCGCATTCTTTCTGAAAAAATTTCTCCCAGAACAGATAAACGTCTTGTGTTGGATATATTCCAGAAATCGGTTGTAGGATAAGCAACCGTGACAACTCCTTTATTGATTTTTGTCGGGACCTGGATTTTATGGGTCTGGGCGATCGGGAACACGGGCAGGGAAGAGGGTGCGTCATTGCTGGATAACTCTTTCCGGGATGGAAGGCTGCCAAAGTATTGTGCGGTCAGTTCGATCACTTCCTGTGGATCAAAATCACCGACAACCGAAATTTCAAGAGGGCTGTTCTGCAAGGCATCCAGAACCCAGGATTGGATATCTGCCAGTGAAATCTGTTTCAGGGTCTCCAGCCCGGGAAGTCCGAACCGGTGGTCTCCGCCTGCCAGAAAACGTTTTCCGGACAATTCCATCCCGCCTTCAGGGGTGTGCTCCAGTGTGGTATAGGTCTGTACAAACCGCTCCATAGACAGCTTGTAGGAATCTTTATCAAATCCAATATCCATTGCATAGGCATACAGCAGTTGAAACAGAAGCCGGATTTCATCCGAAACACTATTCCCCATCAGTACAAATCTGTTTTCTTCAATGTTCAACTGGATCTGGGTGTTTTTTCCTGCCAGGGCTTTTTCAAGATCATCTTTTTGTAACCGGTTCAACCCGCTGCCGTTCACAACCGCCTCTCCCAGAATCGAAGCACCCTGAATCTTTGCCGGTTCGCTGCACCGTCCTTTCCCAAATGACAGGGCGATAAGAACTTCATTTGCTTTGAAATCTGTTTTTTTAAGGTTCAGCCGTACATTGTTCTGGAAGTCAATGCAGATGATTCCCAGATCGTTGAACTTGTTTTGATGGATGATCTTCCCCTTTTCAACAGGATCTTTCAGATAGGGAAAGACGATTTTTTCTTCTTCAACCGGTTTGGGCACCTCGGTCAGAAGACTGGTTTGAAAAACATGTTGGATTTTATCTTCGGCTTTGGCCGCAATTTCCGCATTCCCGGTGACACTGATCAGCCTGCTGTCCGGGACCCATATTTTTTGAAAGGCCTTATGAACCTGGTCGGTTGTCAGCGATTGGATGACAGGTGAAAACAGCTCTTTTTCCTGCTCCGGGGATTGAAATACCCGGTCATTGTTTATATGATGAACCAACAGATAT
>CAMBQS010000386.1 GCA_945870015.1 Desulfocicer vacuolatum DSM 3385 | reverse complement strand
AGAGAAGACCGGCAAAAAATTTATTTTCAACCCGGCCGGAATAGATGACCCTGTTATCATCCAGCTCTTTCACCAATCCGGGATCATTCACCCGTACCGTGGTAAATGCCTTGCCTGGATCTCCTTTTAATGTACCGCTGATATTTTCCGGGGTGAGCATGACCTCACTTACATTGCCGTCTGCCAGGGATTGTTTAAACCCGCTGTAGGGAATGGTCTCCGTCTTTGACGCAAAAAAAAATTGCTGAAGATAGGTCACCAGAAGAAAAACAATCAGAAAATACCAGATACTGAAATGCGTCTTGGGAGGTAAGGCATTCTGATTTTTTTTATCCGGGCCTGTCATGCCGAACAGCTCAAGAAGCCTGTCTTTTATATTTTTTTCTGGTTGTTTGTTTTGATCGTCCGACATAGTTGCCTTTCTGAGTTAAGAATCCGTTACAACACGGTTTCTGCCGCCGGTTTTGGCCTTGTATAACCGTTCATCCGCCTTTGAAATCCAGGAAAATAAGGTTTTTTCCGGGTCAGCCTGAATGACCCCTTGCTCGACCCCGATGCTGATCGTAACCAAAAGGCCTGCGGGCATAGCTGTTTCAACCCCTTTCCGGATCTTTTCCGCAATCAGCGGCAAAGCTGCAGCCCGGATATCGGGAAACAAAATGATAAATTCTTCACCCCCGAACCGGCCCAGGACATCCGACTTCCGGATATAGGTTTTCAAGGATTGTGCAACTGCCTTTAACACCTTATCGCCCATAGGATGTCCATGGGTGTCGTTAATTTTTTTAAAGCGATCGATATCAATCATGAAAAGCCCCATGTTCTCTTTTTTCCTTTTGGACAGATAGGACAATTCATTGGCCAGGATAAGAAAGCCTCTGCGGTTTAATAACCCTGTCAACCCGTCAATCATGGCCATTTCAACCAGAGATTTGTTTCGTTGCCATAAGCTCTGTAATGTTTCACCCAACAGCTCCAGCTCCGGCGTTACATCTCCATATTGGATGAACATTTCGATAAATTTTTTAATATGCCGGTCATAGGTATCTGCCGGGTCAACTGATCCGGCCAGCGGTTTTAATGCATGATACAGCAGTTCAAAAGTCGGATGCAGCATATAATACTCCAGCCGGTACGCCAGGATGAGGGCGTTTTTCATGCTCTGGGTGGCTTCCCAGCGCTTCAGCAGAACCTTAATTTTCCGGAGTAACAATTCCAGTTCATCTTTGGTGGCCGCAGGATCTTCAAAAATATGGGGAAGCTGGTATTCACGGGCGGTTTGTTTGGCCATATCCCAGAAACCCTTTTGGATTTTCTCTTCCGCAGCCATTCCCTTCCAGAAAGCCTTCAGTTCTTTAATCTCTTCTGCTTTGGAAAGTTTTATATATATCTGGAAGGCCTTTTGATTAATGGCAATGCATAGATCAATAATTCCCCATAAGGTCTTTTGTTCCATTTTGTCTCAACACTGTGCCGTTATCTTCACACAGGATGCCGGGAACTCAGGATAGATTAACAATATGTTCATCATTAAGGGCTCCTTTGGCTCTGATGGCCTCAATGACCTCCATCCCCTGAGGATGGGGAAGTGTGTAAATCCGGATACTCAAGGGTTCCCGTAAAAGGGGTTTTATTCCCAGAAGAACCCCGAACCGGAGGGATCTGATATGATGATCCAGATTTTCCCGGGTTTCCCACTCCTCAAACAGGCAGAAATTGTTTTTGTCATGAATATCACAAAAAATACTGTAATTTTTGCATCCTTCTTCCATGTTCACAGGTTCGATCATCGAGAGAAGGGTCTGTGTGACTTCCAGATGTTTATCCGCAAGTGCATTCAGTGTAATTCTGACAACGATCATGGTGATCACCCTTTTTTGTCTATACGTAACGGTTTGAATGAATCCGGGAGTTTTTGTCCTGGGTCTTTTATCCGGCCTTAACCGGTGCAACAATCAATCATAATGGGTTAAGAGCAAGCTTCATGCCATGGCTTGATTTTGTTTTCACATACTGCCCATCATCTTGATTTACCGGAGGAATCCGTTTTAGAAACAACAAAAAGAATACAATGGAAATTCGGGAGGGATGGTCACATATAACCTGTGGTCATATGTGACCGTTCAAGACTTCTGGATATTAAGCTTCCGCATCCGGGCTCTAAGGGTGCTGCGGTTAAGCCCTAGAATCTGGGTGGCGCTGTTTTCTCCGCTGACTTTCCACTGGTTCTGCTCCAGCACACGGACAATATAACTGCGCTCCACTTCTTCCAGTGTTTTTGCTTCCATTGGTTTCTGCGGTTTATTAAAATTGGCCAGGGGTTTGTCAAAATCATCCACCAGACGCAGTTTTGGGCCTGATGAATTGATCACGGCCCGCTCAAGAACATTTTCCAGCTCCCGGACATTTCCCGGCCAGTGATAATTTTGCAGGGTTTCCATCATCATTCTTGAAACGATTCCGGTGTTCTTGCCCAACCGTTTGGCAATCTTTGTGACATAATGCTCCACCAGGAGTGGAACATCTTCTAGCCGGTCCCTGAGGGGCGGCATGGTAATGGGAAAAACATTCAGCCTGTACCAGAGATCTTCCCGGAAGCGGCCTTTTTTCACTTCTTCTTCAAGATTTCGATTGGTTGCGGCAATGATCCTGGCATCCACCTTGATGGTATGGGAGCTTCCCAGCCGCTCAAATTCACCGTCCTGGATCACACGGAGCAATTTTGCCTGCAACTCCAGCGGCAATTCTCCGATTTCATCCAGGAAAAGCGTTGCACCATCCGCAATCTCAAAGCGTCCGAGCTGTTTGGAGCTCGACCCTGTAAACGCCCCTTTTTCATGACCAAACAATTCGCTTTCAATCAGAGTTGCAGGCAATGCCGCACAATTGATTTTGACCAATGCCCTTTTTTTGCGGGGACTTTCATGGTGAATGGCCCTTGCCACGAGTTCCTTTCCGGTTCCGGTTTCACCCAGAACCAATACTGTGGTATTGGTGGCGGCAATCTGTTCAACTTTATAGAGCACATATTTCAGTGCATCGCTTTTCCCGATAATATTTTCATGGTTATGTTCCAGTTTGATTTCTTCTGTCAAATAGGCTTTTTCTTCTTCCAACTGCTTTTTCAATATTTTTATTTCGGAAAGCGCTTCTTCTGCGGACAGTTTTCCTTTTTCAGCCTCCTGGCGCGCCATAACAAGCTCTGCTGTGCGCGCTTCAACAATGACCTCAAGATTTCGTTTATAAAATTCACGCTCAGTTACATCCTCAATGGCAAAAAGAATCAGTTGTGAATGGTTAACTTCCTGGTAGATTCGCCTGGCATTCAGATGCATGATCTTTGGCCCGATACTTTCAAACACATGCTCCACTTCAAAATCATTGAATACGGAATTCAGAGACAAAGTTTCCTCAAGTAATGTTCTGAGCCGGGGGATATCCCATTGTCCGTTGCCCAGGTCATAGATAATCTGCCCCACCGTCTCTTCAGGTTTTACCGTAAAGAAATCATAGAAGGAATTGCTGACAGTGACCACCCTTAAGTTTTGATCCAGA
>CAMBQS010000385.1 GCA_945870015.1 Desulfocicer vacuolatum DSM 3385 | reverse complement strand
TCCGGGCGAAACAGCTTGAGGAGCCGGGTAAAGGGAACCCCGATAAATGCTTCGGGCTTTATTTTCTTCACACAGCGTAGCAGAGGGGTAATTCCCATGCCGGGATCAACTATTACCGGAATCGCACCGATCTTCAGGAGGGCAAAGGCAAGAGAGAAAAAATCCAGACTCGGCTTGATCATGAGGATGGCTTTTGCATTGCGGGCAACCCCGGCGTTTTCAAGGCCGGCAGCCATGCAGTCTGATTCCTGGTCCAGTTGACGAAAGGTAAAATGGGTATAAGCCGGACGCCCATTCGGATTCCTGGATTCTGGATATACGACGGCTCTTTTATACGGGTCTTTTTTTGCCGTCTCCGTCATACCGGAGGAGACATTGACAATCGTTTCGTTTGATAGGGTCACTTTGAAATTTTTTCTTTTATTTTTTGGATAAAATTTTTCTCTTCGTTATCTTTCAGCCGGGCAGTCTGTTTTTTGGATGCTTCAAGGGCTTCGGTTGCCGAAGCCAGCAGCTCTTCTTTTTGGGTTGCCAGCAGTTCCGTTCCTTTTTCCATATTCACCGTATAAGCGACAAACAGGGGTTCGATGGTTTTTTCCAGATTTTCAATCATGGTCTGAAGATCTTTCTGGGTTTTGCTCCACATCTTTTTTTCATCCTGAACAATCTTTTTCTGTTTCGGATATTCATTTTCGATTACTTCAAGACGTTTCAATTCTTTCTCAATCACAACAATTTCCTGGTTGAGTTCGAAAAGAGAGTTGTAAACATCGGGCATGGACTGATGGACAAAGGCAATGGTTTCCTCCCGGAGATGGATATTGGTCATTTCATTATCGGAAGCCTTTTTCGCAAAAAAGAATTTATAGGCAAAAAAGCCTCCTGCTGCAACAGCGATTGCAATCACCGGCAGCAGAATGAAAAGCAGCTTTCCCGAGTTATTGTATTTATTTTGGATCATTCCATTTTATACTGGATGAGCTGTTAAAAATTGTTGAACAATCGGCAGAATTTTTTCCGGGATATCCTCCAGCAGATAGTGTCCGGCATCTGAAAAAAGATGGTATTCTGCATCTGGAAACCTTTGTTTCCATTCTTCAAAAAATGCAGGTGTGAAAACAAAATCGTGTTTCCCCCAGCAGATCAGCTTGGGGATGTCTGAAAGCCTGTGAAGATTCTGATCCACATATTGTCCCAGATCATAGCTGGGATCACCGGGTCTCAATGGGATATCCTGAACAAATTTCAATGTGGCAATCCGGTTTTCCCATGAGTTGTAAGGTGCGATCAGACCGGCTTTGACATCTTTTGCCAGGCGTTTGTATGGGGCCATGTACAGGGCAGCTCTCGCGAACAGATTAAACCCCTTAACCCCGATTGTGGCAAACGGGGCAATATAACGTATCAACCAGAGACGCAGCGGAAGCCCTTTTCCGCCGGGAGTAAAAAAACCGGTTGTGTTGGTGATCACGAGCCGACTGATTTTTTCCAGATTCCTCAAGGCAAAGGCAAGACCGATCATTCCGCCCCAGTCGTGAAGAATAAGTGTGATGCGGCTTTTTATGTCAACGTGATCCAGCAATGCTTCCAGATCCTCGACCCGGCTTTGGTACCGGTAATCATACTGATTTTCATCCGGTTTGTCCGAAAGACCGCAACCAATGTGATCCGGCACGATGGTCCGGTAGCCGGAAGACAATCCTTTCACAAGGCTTCGATAATAAAATGACCAGGTTGGATTTCCATGAAGCATGACCACTGGATCACCGGAACCCTCATCCAGGTAATGCATCTGCATACCGTTCCTGTTCATAAAATGGGATTGAAACGGGTAGAGATGTTGAAATGGCGTAATATCAATTGGTTTACTGTTTTTCATTCTTTCCCGATACCTGAGTAGAGGGTTTTTTCAAAGCGATTTCCGGATGAATTGGCCGTCTTGGATTCATTAATGATAAATATAAGGACTTCTATAGCTTACAAGCTTCTATAAAGCAAGGAAATGTATATCTTATTACTTGCTCGCTTTGTAGTTGCAGTCCGGATTGGAACATTTTAAAAAAGTACCCTGTTTTTTGTTGGTTTTTTCCACCAGGAATTTTGCATCACATTGCGGACAGGCCTGGTCAACCGGTTTGTCCCAGGTTGCAAAAGAACAGTCTGGATAACGGCTGCACCCATAGAAGATTTTCCCTCGTTTTGAACTCCGTTCCACAAGGTCTCCTCCGCAATCCTTTTCCGGACATTTGACTCCGGTTGTTTTCCCTCCTGAAGTCCGACCGTTTACGGATTGGGTGTTTTTACAATCCGGATATCCGGAGCAGGCCAGAAACTCTCCATAACGGCCTTGCTTGAGAACCATGGGTTTTTGGCATTTCTCGCAGAATTTGCCTTCCGCCAGTTCAAAAGATGGTTCAACCGGATGAATTTTTCCTTTTTCATCCCGGGCAAAATTTCTGGAATAAGAGCAGTCTGGATATCCGTTACAGGCGAGAAATGGGCCGTTTTTACCCATTTTGATATGAAGCTTTTTCTGACACAGAGGACAATCCAGATCTGTGGGAAAACCAACCCCTTTGATGCTGAGCATGTTTTCCTTCGCAAAATCAAGCTTCTGGGAAAACTGATCATAAAACGTTCGAAGAACTTCCAGATAGGGAAGTTCACCGATCTCGACCCGGTCCAGATTGGTTTCGAATTTGGCTGTAAAATCAACATCCAGTATATCCGGAAAGTTGTCTACCAGAAGATCGTTTACAAGAAATCCAAGTTCACTGGGCCGGAAATACCGGTTTTCAAAATCCACATATCCTTTATCCCGGATTGTGGTCAGGATGGTTGCATAGGTGCTGGGCCGGCCAATTCCGTTTTCTTCCAGTTCTTTTACCAGTGAAGCCTCGGAGAAACGGGGTGGAGGCTGTGTAAAATGCTGTTTGGGTTCCAGTTTGATCAGCTTGAGTGCCATTCCTTCGGTGAGCTCAGGGAGAACCACCTGTTTTTTCTGCTCTTTGTCCATACTCTCATCCGATGATATATAGAGAGCCATGAATCCGGGGAATTTAATGGTGGAACCGCTGACATTGAATGTATAGTCATTGGATTGTATGGACACGGATTTCTGGTCAATCAAAGCCTGGGCCATCTGGGAGGCGACAAACCGTTTCCAGATCAGCGTATACAATTCATATTGATCTTTTTCAAGATGGGGGGCCATTTTTTCCGGTGTGTTATAAACCGATGTCGGCCGGATGGCTTCATGTGCATCCTGCGCTTTGTTTTTATTCTTAAAAAAACGGGGGCTTTCAATACCATATTCCGGTCCAAATTTTTCCCGGATCAGATCCTGGGCTTCCAGCGCAGCCTCGTTGGCAATTCTTACCGAATCCGTACGCATATAAGTAATCAGACCGGTGGGTTCTCCGGGACTGATTTCAATTCCTTCATAAAGCTGCTGCGCAACAATCATGGTTTTTTTTGCGGAAAACCGCAGCTTGCTGATGGCTTCCTGCTGAAGCTTGCTGGTGATAAAGGGGGGCAGGGGATTTCTTTTGGTGGTTTT
>CAMBQS010000384.1 GCA_945870015.1 Desulfocicer vacuolatum DSM 3385 | reverse complement strand
CGGAAAAGTAACGAAATGAAATCGATCAGCCGGAAAATATTCATCACTGGTGGAACGGGATTTGTGGGCGTAAATCTGTCCAGATATCTGCTGGAAAAAAATCAACAGGTAATCGCGACCGGCACTTCTCCGGACCATCCTCTTGCCGGTCAGCACGACTTTCATTATGTTTCAGCAGATACTTCACAAAAGGGGAAATGGCAGGATCAGGTTCGGGAAGCAGATGTTATCATCAATCTGGCTGGACGAAATATTTTTCATTTCTGGACCCAGGCCTATAAAAACCAGATCTATGAAAGCCGGATACACACGACCCGGAATCTGGTGGATGCCTTGCCGGACCAGACGGATATTTTGTTTTTCAGTGCATCGGCCGCAGGATATTACGGCAGCCAGGCAGATCGAATCCTGACCGAGGACCGGGAGCCAGGCAGGGATTTCCTTGCGAAAGTGTGCTTTGACTGGGAAAAAGAAGCATCTGAAGCGCAACTAAAAGGAGCACGGGTTGTTACCATGAGATTTGGCATTGTGCTGGGGAAGGATGGCGGCGCCCTGAAGAAAATGATTCCTGCCTATAAACTGTTTGTCGGAGGGCCGCTTGGCAACGGCAGACAATGGTTCCCCTGGATTCATATTCAGGATCTGATGGCAGCCGTTGCCTTTGTCATGGAAAAGCCGCAAATCAATGGCCCTGTCAATTTTACAGCGCCCGGCACGATACAAAACCACACGTTCTCAAAAGCACTGGGACGTGCTTTGAAAAGACCCTCTTTTTTCAAAACCCCGGGTTTTATGATCAGACTGGTGATGGGAGAACTGGGCGAAGCATTTCTGGCCAGCCAGAGAGTCATACCGGAAAAACTGGAGAAGCACGGTTTTCCATTTACCTATCCGGATATCGATGAAGCTTTGTCCACACTTTAATAACACTTGTTTTCACAGAAGCAATCATTATGCGTCCGTTTGCAGACCCCCTGTTTTATTTCTTAACCAGGTGATCCAGATGGGTTAAAAACTGATCCGAACCTTTTGTATTCAGTATCCAGAGATAATACATTTTTGAAAAAGGAATCGAATTTTCACCTGCATATGAAGCCGGGAACAGCAATACCGGGATTTCATGAAGTTTGATTTTCAGTAGAATCTGGGAAAGCAGCGAGGAAAGAATCTCCTTTGGAAGGTATTCCTGATCCAGAACAAAGATGTTCACGCAGTTGGTCAGATCGGTAATATTCAACCCGATATCGGACAGATTGAGAAGGACAATGGCTTTCAGGGTATCATGTTTTTTCACGGAATAAAGATATCTGTTTCTCCGTAATCCCAGTTTTTCATATTCACCGGATAATCCCCGGTTCATCAGAGCATTGGGCAGCAGGTCAAGGGCTTTGAGCATCAGCCCGCTTGATGAAGCGCGATATGAATTCTCCAGTTCAATCAGATCCTGTGGAATGGTTTTGTTCAGCTTCCACGGCTGACTCAATTTTGGTTTATCCATCGTGTCTTTCTGGTATTGGAAATATGCAAAAGAATCAATTGAGCACATTTTTGGATCATTTATTTTTTGTGACCCTTCTTTAAAAACAAGATTGCTGAACTTGTTTTCCGAATCAAAGTAGTTCAGAACATAATCCATATGCAGTGATGAGAATCTGTGTGAGTCATGAACAAAACGGGCCACCTGATTCAATACCCCAAGCCGTGCCTCAATGATCGGTGAACCGGCAGCTTCATGATGAATCAGCCATGAATTTTCATAGAATCGCAGCATGGCCATATGCCCTTTGATCACGCTGTCTGTCTGATAGATAAAATGCCTGGCCAGATCCGGATTGCTGTCATACAGCTTTTTATACGTTTCTTTGATGTCCCGGTTATCAGACCGGATGGAAGCATACCGATCCGGTTTCATCATGCCTGTTTTAAAAAAGAATTTCCAGGAAGCCTCTATATCCACCTTGTTGTCGATATACGTATTGTCATTCTCCACCTGACTCAGAATGGATAATAATTTCATATGATCCGCCGGATGAATATCGATGATGGCGATACCGCACCGGACAAGGTTGCCGTTGCTGTTTTTGCCGGACAGCTTGCGATACACAACCTGCGCCAGGCATTTTATGGAAAATCCTCCTGCAAATTTTACCTCCAGATCCGGAATCACCATACCGGTCATGATCAGGGAATTCTCTTCCGATTCTTCGATTCCAAATCCGGACCCGGATATATTAAACACTTTTCTCTGTACCTTCTCACCGGTAAATGGGTGCTGGAACAGAATATCCGGCGATGGTACCAGAATATGACGCTGACTGCGGTACGCACTGGGCTTGAACCTTTGGATCTGATGATTCAGCGGTTCAAGAATATAGGTTCGGTCGCTGTTATTGCCGCTCTGCCGTAATATCTTACAACCGCCTGAATACAGGATATGGGTTTCCGATGAAAAGAGGATGTTTACATGGGAATCCGGATTGATTTCAAGAGTTGTTAGTTGGGGCGTCTCCACTGTTTTGATTTTAAACGTAAGCGGAGAGAATTCGGTCAATACGCCTTTCTGGACAGAACCCTCCTGCATCATCTGGACATTTACACCCTTGCAGGGATATCGTCTGACCTTCCGCTTGCCGATTTCCGTATAGGTTTCCGGCAAGGAAAAACTGATTTCATGCGGATCAATACTGATGACTTCCGGGGACACACATAAAAGATTGTTCTCATCTGTGATAAGAAGACTCTGGAATCGATAGGTTTTTAAAATCTGTTGTATTCCGGCTGAATTTGTCCAGGTGCAATCCAGCCGGCTTCCATGGCATATTTTTGTAAACAGGCTGCGTCTGATAGAGCGATTAAATTTCACATGCTTGAAAACCGCCAGTATGGTTCCACCCTGGAAATTGATATAATTCAGTATATCTACCAGTTGTTCCTTTGAACCGACATTTCGCCTGGGAATCTTGTCGGTTTTGGATTTGGACCGGACAAGATGAAACAATTTTTCTGTCTTGGAATTTACTGAACCAACCGGCCGATAGATTGTATGTTTTTTTTGAATCGATTCCATGTTCGCTCATCACCCATTTTTCTGTTTTCAGTCATTTATGTTATGGAAATCATAAATCAAAATCACATTGCTTCTGCAAGAAAAGCAAAAAACATACCAATATCAGATATATCAACATTCTGTTATAATTCCAATTGATTATTATATTTTGATTCTGCGCAGCCCGGTTGAATATGAATTGAAGGTTCGTATATTGTGAAAAAGTTTATATAATAATCCTGATAGATTATTCCCTTTTACTCGATGTTCAAGTTTTTTTTTCAATAGGCTTGCCATATGCTTCAGTAAGGATATCTCTTATTATGGCATAATTTGATACCATTATCATATCATAGGGATTTAGGGGGGAAAATCCTCCGCGCATTAAGTGACTCGGTTTTGGACTGAGAAAAGACAGATCTTGACTTGTACATGCAAAAGATGCACACTGCAATCATGAAATACGACTGGAATCCTGAAAAAAATGAATGCCTGAAAAAAAAAAGAAAACTGTC
>CAMBQS010000383.1 GCA_945870015.1 Desulfocicer vacuolatum DSM 3385 | reverse complement strand
GAAGGCGCCATGATGATGGGCTGATATGGCTCAATCCGGGGGTTATGCCATCCTTTTTTGGAATCATAATCCATGTTAAACATGTAATCTGTAAATACAGTTCCAAATCCAAGTGCGGTGTCTTTTGGGTGTGGTTTAAGCTGATCTGTTTTGGTTATGGTAATGTTCACATCAATTCTCCCTGTTTATATTGTCGTCTGTTTATCTTTTGTAAATCAATTCATGACTTGGGTCAAGGGTTGTGCATATTCCAAAGCATCAGTCCGGTTTTATTTCACTGAAAATATAAATGTTTGATTGTGAAATCAAGAAATTTATTCTTCCATAATCCGACTATTATGAAAATGATGTTTCTGTATTGTATGGATTTATAGAGAGGCTTTGTGTTTTGAACCCGCTAATGATATTTGACATTCAAATGATCCTTGTATATGAATGACGATTTCTTTGCATCGAACAGGATATGTGAAAAAAGGAGATTGAGTATGGACTTTCCAGGAAACGAAGCAGGCATTCAGCCGGTACGATTCGGACCGGACAGCAGGTTTACATTTAAATGCCATAAGGATGTGAAATGTTTTACAAAATGTTGCAGGGGAATCAACATTATTTTAACACCTTATGATATCATACAATTAAAAAACCGATTGGGAATATCTTCCGGTGACTTTCTGGCTATCTATACGGTTCCACAACTGCTGGAAAAAACCGATCTGCCGGTTATAACCGTGAAGCTTTTAGATGATGAACAGCAATCATGCCCATTTGTCAGGGATGACGGATGTCTGGTCTATGAAAGTCGACCCACAACCTGCCGCTATTATCCTCTGGGCGTAGCATCTCTCAGTCATAAGGAAGATGCAGATGATAAAGAGTTTTATTTTTTTGTTAATGAGCCTCATTGTTTGGGATTTGAAGAAAAAAAAGAATGGACGGTTACGGAATGGCGGAAAGATCAGGGGGTTGATATTCAAGACGAAATCAATGCCGGTTGGACAGATCTGGTTGTGCGAAAGCGATCCTTCCCGGCGAATGTGAAACTCACGGAAAAAACCAAAAAAATGTTTTTTACCACATGCTATGATATTGATCAGTTTAAAGAGTTTGTCTTTCAAAGTTCATTTTTGAGATTGTATCAGATTGATGAGGAAACGATCCATAAAATCAAGGATAATGAGGTTGCGCTTCTTGAATTTGGATTCCGGTGGATGAAATGGATTTTATACAAGATTGGTGATTTTAAGACCAATCCGGAAGCGGTTCAGAAAAGGCAGGAGGGAAAAAAATAGAGCCTTATGCTTTATAGTTACCTGAAAGAATGCAGTAAAAAGCGAGGAACTTAATATTCAGTATAATAGAGCCCTTCCAAACAACTGTCGGAATTCAGTCTGGCATCGATATCGATATTGAAAAATTCAGCGGCTGGTTGAAAAATTTCAGGATTATCCGCCTGAATTTTTCTGGCGGCCCGGACTACCTTTTGAATACCATTTTTTGTCATTTTTCCTAATGGTTGTCTACACCTTCCAGAGGGCATGCCCATGATTGACATCAGTGTTTTTGTTGCCAGGGGGTTTCTGGCTCTGCACTCTACTTTTCCATGCAAGGTGGATTCTGTTGTTTTGACGGTTATCAGTTCAAAAAGCGGTTCAAGAGCGGTATGTATTTTTTTTGCAGTTTCATATTCCCCTGCAGATAGAAAACGAACCAGTTCAGATACGGCTTTGGGAGCAATGTTGGAAACAACGGAAATCACTCCCGTGCATTGGATTTCCGGATCCGTCATCATGACAAAGGTTAATCCATCATCACCGGAAATGATTGAGAAATCCGGACCACAGCATTTTTTGGTTTGTTTCATATTCGTAAGGTTGCCGGTAGCCTCTTTCACGGTTCGGACGTTTTTATGGGTTTGGGTTAAAATCGCAAGGTCTTCCGGCAATAGTTGAGTTCCGGTTCGTCCTGGAATGACATATGGAATAATATCAAGGGATGGAAAGGCCTTGGCAACCGGTTCAATATATTCTTTCCGGATTTCAAGGGAACTAGGGCCATTATAGTATGGATCTACCAGCAAGACCGCATCCACGCCTGCATGTAGTGCGTGACTGGTGGCCATAAGTGCCTCGGCTGTATTGTTGCTTCCGGTTCCGGCAATGCACAAACATTTGTTTTTTGTCATTTCAGCCACTTTTTGAACAACCGTATTGTGTTCTTCCCATACAAGCGTCGGGCTTTCACCGGTTGTCCCTACTGCCAGAATTCCGGAGATTCCATTTTGAATCTGGAAATTCACCAGTTTTTCAAGGCCATCATAATCCACTTCATTTTTTTTTGTAAAAGGTGTTATCAGCGCTGTAAATGAGCCTGTTATCATGCCCTCCTCCTTGTTTTCGAAGAAAACCGGAATAAATTGTCAGTAAAACACAAACTGCTTGAGATTTGGACAAAAATTATAGATGATCGGTCTGTCATGCTCCGGCAGTTGCGAGACTTGTTTTTGCTTGACAATATGATTTGATCATATTAACCAGCAACGTTTTATTGATTTGACCCAGTTAAATATTATTAAATTGGGTTAAAGTAAATACAAATAATGGATGTGCGGATAATTTAATAGGCATTTTTTTAATCTGTTTGTGGATAGAGGAAAACAATATGGAAAAATCGAGAAACGCTGAAGAGTATATTGCAAGACAGAAAGCTGCGATTGCTGCAAATCCCGATTGTGGAACATCTCACTACAATCTGGCGGTAGCACTTCTGGGACAGAAAAAATATGATGAAGCAGAGAAAGCGCTGATTGAAGCGATCAACTGCAGCCCCAATCTTGCTGAAGCTTACGTACAACTGGGGGGCATATGCTTGAATCGCGGAGATCTTGAGGGATGCCTGAAATATAACAAACAAGCTGTCAGGTCCAGGGCCGCTTTTGCCGAAGGATGGGGAAATATCGGGTTTGTTGAACTTCAGAAAGGGAATCTTGAGGAGGCGATCCGTGCCCTGAAAAAGGCGATTATTTACAACAACAGATTCATTCAGGCATTTACTACCCTTGCCAATGCCTATCTGATGTCCGGCCTTTTAGAGGAGAGTATTGAGACCAATTTAAAGGTTCTTGAAATTGAACCGGATTTTCCGATCGTGCATAATAATCTGGCGATCTGTTATCTGGAACAGGAAAATTATGATAAAGCCATTGAGTATTGTGACCGGGCAGTTGCGCTCGGCTATCCGGTTGATCCAAAAATTCTGAAGGAGATAGACGATCATCGGTAATATCTCAGACACGAACCCTGGTTTTAATTTTTTTTTATCCAACACCCATCAACCGGTTTCAAGGGGCAAGAAGATCTGGAAACAGGAGTTGCCTCTAAGTAGACAGTACCGGAAATTGGCTACAGGGTTCGCTGTTTCATATGGCGAGTACTTTACGGCGGCTGAAACATTTCTGGAAGAAAATAATCATGAAGTGTTACGGAACGCCATTTTCAAACAAACCCGGAAGAACATTTCACTGGATCAGACCATAGCCGGAAATATTTATCTGGAAAAACATGGTGAA
>CAMBQS010000382.1 GCA_945870015.1 Desulfocicer vacuolatum DSM 3385 | reverse complement strand
GATCCAATGGATTTCCGCCTTCAGATGTTTTTTAAGCTGGACAACAAGGGGAAGCGTGTTGATAACGTCTCCCATTGCACCCAGCTTTATGACCAGTATATCCATAGGGAGGGGTTTTTTCCTGTTGTTTCTTTACACATCCCGGACTTTTCGCATGATTAAATTGATTTCAGGAGTGATTGCCGGGCAAACCCTTCCCAGCCATGTGCTGAGTTTATAAAAGAACCTGCTGTTTTCCAGGTTCAACCGTTTCCGGGCGGAAAAAAAACGAAATCCCCGGATATCAATGGTCACATACTTTGATTCTCCCAGGAGCTCTTTCATTCTGGACTGAATCGACCATACGGAAAAAGCATTCTGGGTTTCACCGATCTTGAAATTCCGGAACTTGAAATACAGGTTGATCAGAAATGGAAACGGAGGAATTTTGGTGGGCACGGCAATCAGGAGAAGTCCGCCTGGTTTCAGAATCCGGTCCATTTCACCTACTGCAAACTCCAGATTGGAGAGATGTTCGATCACATGACTGGCAATGACAATATCAAAGGTTCCGCTTTCAAACGGGAGAGATTCTTTATTGATGTCCAGGTTGTAAACTTGGTATCCCAATGTTTTGCAAAGTTCCCGTCTCTCATCCCATTGTTCAACGCCATGCCATTCCAGGTCCGGGGATTCATCGAAAAAGTATTTCATATATCCTTCACCGCACCCCACATCCAGAATTTTGCGATCCTTCCCTTTTGTGCGGATGGAATACTTCTCGATAAACTCGGCACCACTTCTGTAACGCTCCATGAACAGCTCATATCTGCAATAGGCTGGGATTTTCCCGAAAGCCATTTCTGTTTTTTCTGTTTTCCTTTTGAACATGATGAAAGATTCCTTTATCTGTATATTTAAAATTTTCCGGAAAAAGCGGCCGTCTGCCGGCAAGAATCATCAATGGATATCGGGACTGGATTCAAAGGATAACCGGATAGGCGCGTCTGTCAATGCCGCTTCTTCTTTCATTTTTTTGCCCCCATACCGGATCGATATACCGGGGGTCAATGTACTTTCTTCTTTCTTCTCCACAGCGTCGATCCAGGATAAAACCGGTGGAGTGTTTTCTGATAAAATCGTCAAGCTGGAAAGTATGATAGGATGTCATCTGCTGGAATCGGACGCAACGATTCCGGATGATTTTTCCATCTGGCAGCTCTGCGATTTTATAATCCGCAATCACCTCATAAGGCATCCGGTCAAGAATCGGTTGGCTTTTCGTAACGGCAATGGACAATTCCTTATATTTTTTTATTCGTTCTTTGTTTTCAATATACTGGACAGCAAGCCCGCCAATACTGATGTTCACAATCGGCCCGAATTGTATCCGTGTCTGGCCCAGGAATCCCATCAGCCTGGGTTTTTGAAGGATGACCAGGGCTCCGCCGTGAATGGTAAACCGCTTCCATTTCCTGCGATGAGGAGATCTTTTGTTTTGATTCATGGTTTGTTCTTTCAGGATCACTGCATATCCGGCAGCCAGGTCTGGTTATTGTTTCTGAATCTGACTTTTCAGTAATTCCTTCAGTCCGTTGAAGGTTCCTTTCCAGATTGCGTCTTCACCAGCCATGATGGCGACAATGACATCTTTTTCAACACTGACCTCAATCACAAGGTCTTCGTCACCCAGATTAAAAACCGCTTCTGCCCATCGTTCCGCAGGCAGACCCGTAGTTTCGCAGTCGTAATCGGTTCGCATTTCACCGTGCATTCTGATTTCAGGCATGCTTTGCTCCTGTTTTTTTATCTTTAGATATCGAAAATGTCGTATGATAGTTAAGTTCAATCAGAAATTCAACCGTTAATTCTTGTTTGAATAAAGAGATGTTGACGCGGGTATTGATTTTATTGTATCATTCAGCATAATTTCAAGAAAGTTGCATGCTTGTGTGCCACACCTGATGAATCTAATTTAACTATAATTTCCGCTGTCATGCATGAAAGAATGCGTATCCCTGCCGGTTTCAGCTATAGGATGCGATGGATTGGTCATGGAGAGGGAACTGTAATCTGTTTCAATAGAGAATTTTCTTAATCAAGGGTATCTATTCGGAAATAAAATGGAAAATTATATCGAAGAGATTCCGTCCTACATTGAAAAAATCAAGTCTGTGAAAGAGACGATTCTTGCCAATATTGTGATCATCGGACAGGTTCCTTCCCCCACTTTTCATGAGAGCAGACGAGCTGAAGTTTTTCAGGAACGGATGTTCGAAGCCCAGGTGGATGAATGCACGATGGATGAATTCCGGAATCCGATCGGCGTGATCCGGGGGACAAACGATAAAAAACCGCCGATCTTTGTTGTCGCGCATCTCGATACCTATATTGATAAGGATGTTGATCATAACTATACCATCCGGAAAGATACGATTCATGGTCCTGGAATTATGGATAATTCCGCAGGCGTCGGCATCCTGGTTTCGCTGCCGGAAATATTGCGGAAACTCACGCTTCCGTTTGAGTCCGACATTGTTATCGCCGGGCTGATTCACTCTCTGGGAAAGGGCAATCTCCAAGGAGTCCGTCAATTGCTGAGTGCATGGAAGACACCCATCCGGGGTGCGATCTGCGTGGAGGGCGGAGAGATTGGACGCCTGAACTATTACTCTGACGGCATCAGACGATGTGAAGTGGAGTGTAAAATTTCTGCTGAGGATGGTGCAGAGTATCGGTTTAAACCCAATGCAATCCTGATTTTAAATGAGGTGATCAACCGCATCCTGACCTTGCGGCTGCCCCAGAGACCCCGATCCCGTGTCATTATCGGCAGGATTTCCGGAGGTTTCAAACATGGAATCATTGCCCTGGAAGGAACACTGGGATTTGAAATTCAGAGCGATTCAGATGATATGGTGAAAACCATATTCAGAGATATTACCGATATGGTCGATGGGTTAAGTCATGAATATCAAGTGGATATGAAACTGAAAACCATCAGCAGCGTCAATGCCTGCACATTGGGCTTCAGTCATCCTCTGGTCAAAAGCACAGTGGCCATTATGAAAAAATTGGATCTGAAACCAATGGCGCAACCCAGCGGGTCCGAACTTTCCATTTTTTTATCCTGGAAAATTCCGGCTGTAACCCTGGGTGTTTCAAGGGGCCACAACTATCACCTGGTCAATGCCCAGATGGAGATTGACCCCATGTATAAAGGGATTGCACAGATTATCGGCGTGATGAAAGCGATTGACAGCGGAGTCTGTGATGAATAACTCCTGGCTTGAGAAAAATACGTTTCATTATTCGGATTTCAAGGATCTGCGAAACCTGGTCGAGATGAAGGAAAAAAAGAACCTGACCATTTCCCTCTGCCTGCCGACCCTGAATGAGGAAAAAACAATTGCCAAAGAGATCATCATCATGAAATCGGAACTCATGATCCGTTATCCGCTTCTGGATGAGATTGTTGTTGTGGATTCCGGTTCAACCGATAAAACAGAGGAGATTGCACGGGAATATGGGGCAGATGTTTATCGCGCATCCGATGTTCTTCCGGAAATGCAGAATTTTCAAGGCAAGGGGGAGAATCTA
>CAMBQS010000381.1 GCA_945870015.1 Desulfocicer vacuolatum DSM 3385 | reverse complement strand
GCTATGATATTGGGTAGAAACAGATCTTGTTCCTGGAGCCAGATACCGAATTCAATAGAATAATTGCCAGGTATGGATGCGGTATTAAGATAGTAAAACGCCAGTCCGCCCCGGCTGATATCAATGATCCGGCCGAATTTTTTCTTTGAATTCTTTTTTGTTACAAAGGAATCCCGATTCATTTTTATCCGTCTACCTTCACGACGTTCCATTGCACCACCTTTCGCTCTCAGCAAAATTGTTTTACAGCTTGTTTGAAATTTTTTGATAAAATTGTATACAATAGCCAGTACCGATCTTGATTACAGATGGATGAGAACCAGATTAGCATGAATGAATCGGAGGTTCTGCTCAAAAAGAAAAGTAAATATAGGTTTTCCTCTACAAATTTTATGCCAGAGATATGGTGACACTGTGGATTATTAAATGTAGAAAAGACGCGGTGTTTGAAAGGTTCCGGTCTGACCCAGTCGGAATGACAGGGAAAATCGTCCTGAATATTTGGACAGATGTCTTGCTATTCAGGACGATATGATTATTTTTCAACTTCTATTTGTCTTTGGTTTTCGGTGGCAGATTTTCAAGGTTGTACTTGCGGGTTCCAAGCCCCAGTTGTTCAGCATAGTCCAACTGAATCGTCCAATCCACATAAGGATACAGCCCCTTGAATTTGTCTTCTCCTGCACCACGATTTTCTTTCAGACAAGAACCGGGGAGCGCTGTTTCCTTGTTAACCAGATCAACCGATGCCTGATCAATTGCAACCGGGTCTGTGGAGGCAAGGATACCGATATCCCGGACAAGAGGTGAATCATTGTGGCCATAACAATCACAAGCCGGAGAAATATCGGTAATAAAGTTGACAAACAACGCTTTATTCGTTTTGTTTTTCAGCACGCCCAACGTATATTCAGCCATGTTTTCAAGAAACACCGGGACGGATTGATTCCATTGAATCTGTATGGCGCTGTTGGGGCAGATGAGAATGCACTCACCGCAACCGATGCAGGTTTCCGGATTGATCGAGGCCTTTTTATTGGTAATGGAGATGGCACTCTGGGAGCAATGAGGGACACAGTCTTCGCAACCAATACATTTTTTTTGAATCACTTTTGGACTCACAGTTGAATGCTGAGCAAGTTTTCCTTTCCTGGAGGCACACCCCATTCCAAGATTTTTGATTGTCCCGCCAAAACCGGAGAGTTCATGTCCTTTGAAATGGGCAACGGAAATCAAGGCGTCTGCATTGACGATTTCAGAACCAATGTACACTTGCTGAAACCGCTTTTGGTGAATTTCAACGGCAATCTCATTTTTGCCTCTCAATCCGTCAGCAATAATAACCGGGGCATCCACAACCGAATAGGAAAAACCATTATGAATGGCTGTCTGCAAGTGGTTGACAGAATCGCTTCGTGTCCCGGCATATACGGTATTGGCGTCGGTTAAAAAAGGGTCTCCGCCGGCTTTTCGGATGATTTCGATAATCTTTCGAAAAAATACCGGACGGATATAGGCAGTGTTGCCAAGCTCACCAAAATGAAGTTTTACTGCGACCAGATCCCGTTTATGAACAATCTGGTTCAGGCCGGCAATTTCAATCAGCCTGCCGAGTTTGGAGATCAGGTTTTCTTTCGGGCCTGCGCTCAGGTCTGTAAAATAAACAGTACTTTTCATATTTCCTCCTCATCTAAAGCCATCGGTTGCTTGTATTGATTATGATATATTTTTTCATATTGCAGCTTGTTTTTTTTGTGGGCGGCTTTTTTTTCGTCAGGATATCCAATGGCAATAATCGACTCCACCCTCAGTGTTTCCGGAATCTGTAACAGGTTGCGAACATAGTCCTCTGCAGAGATTGAATCGTCATGCATTCTTTTCCGGATTTGTATCCAGCAGCTTCCGAGCTCCAGAGCCTGTGCCGCGAGCTGGATAAAAATGGATGCAATGGAAGAATCTTCAACCCATACATCACATTTTTTTTCATCTGCCAAAACAACAATTCCCAAAACAGCATTTTTCAGAAAGGAAGAACCATGGGGCTTTGATTTGGAGAGATATCCTAAAACAGTTTGATCGGTTACAAAAATAAATTCCCAGGGGTTAAACCCTCTGGATGAAGGCGCCCGAAGCGCAGCTTCCATGATTTTATCGATTTTTTGGGTTTCAACGGGTTTATCCAGAAATTTTCGGATGCTTCTCCGTTTTTCGATTAAAGAAAAAAACACGAGATCCTCCTTTTCAATGCAATCCTTCATCAAATGTTTATCAGACCGTGCTATGGGTTTATTTTTGAGTTTCAGAAGCAGACTTCACTTATGCCATATTTCCGGATAGGGGACAATGTTTTAATCATCCATTCCAGTAGATTCCGGACACGGAGGGGTGTTGTTTTCCTCACTGGCTCTTTTGAATGAGATGATCCGATAGGTGGCCGCCTCAATATGGCCCTGCCTGCATATAGGACAGCGACCCGGGCGGGTCAGTCGCTTTCTGTCTTTAAAACTGAAATCGCAGATCATGCATTGAAACGGTCTGATCAACAGCTTTTTCTTTTGATTCTTCAATGTCTGCCGGATATGGGAAAGGTGTTCAAACACTTCCTTTTCTTGAATTTTCAGAATTTTGGACAGTTCTCTGGCCGTCATTTCATTTTCTTCCAAGGCAGCTATCAGTTGTTGTCTGATGGTTTGCATAATCGGTTTTTTGATACAGAGGTTAAACGATGTGTTGTTGATCCGACATAATTACCTTGACATAAAAGGTTTTTTTTTCCTATTGTTCATTGCGATTTGATTGTCATGAACAGGCAACCATCATACATGAAGTTTTCATACTTTTCAAAATGGATTTATGAACAGCTTAAAAGTAACCGTTATTATTCCAGCATTCAATGAAGCAGAGATCATCGGCGAACTTGTATCGAAAATACGGAAGAGATATCCTGAATATCGGGTGATCGTGATCAATGACGGCTCAAGGGATGATACGGAACAAAAGGCGCTTTCCGCAGGAGCGGAAGTGTTCAATCACCCTTATAATATCGGCAATGGGGCAGCAATCAAGAGCGGTATCCGGATTGCAGATGGTGATATCTTTATTTTCATGGATGGGGATGGTCAACATGATCCCGACGATATTGAAAAATTGATAAAGCACATACCCGCGTTTGATATGGTGGTTGGAGCCCGTTCCTTTCAGGAAAACTCTACGATCGGACGTGCTCTTGGAAACCAGGCTTACAACTGGCTGGCTTCGTACGTTGCAAAGTTCAATATTCAGGATCTCACATCCGGGTTCCGGGCAGTTAAGGCGGATGTTGCCCGAAATTTTATTTATATGCTTCCCAATACCTATTCCTATCCCACAACATTAACCCTGGGTGTTTTAAGGGGCGGATGGAGTGTAAAGTATGAACCCATCCATATGAAAAGCCGTCAAACCGGAAAAAGCAATATCAACACCTTCAAAGATGGCGTGCGTTTTTTCATGATCATCACAAAAATCTGTACGCTGTACTCTCCTATGCGGGTATTTTTACCCGTGAGCCTGGTCATGTTTTTAATTGGATTTTTTTATTATATTTATACATTTATCACCCATTCCCGGTTTACC
>CAMBQS010000380.1 GCA_945870015.1 Desulfocicer vacuolatum DSM 3385 | reverse complement strand
TCGATGTTTACAACATCTATCCCTTTTTCAGAATGAAACCATTGACCATGATCAAACCTGAAAATGAAAATACGGAATTGGGCTATCTGGTCGTTGCGCTGATTATTGCGCTGTTGCCCCACATGCCCAATCTTCCGGTATGGATCGATATCTGGTGCCTTATTCTCTGGGGATACCTGATTGTTTCTCTCCGGAAAAAATGGAGACAACCGCCCCGATGGATTCGAATTTCATTAACCTGCATCGGCATAGCAGGCGTACTCTCTTCCAGCGGTCATCCCATCAACAACGCCACCTACCAGGGCCTGCTGGCGATCATGGCGACCTTAAAACCCTTGGAAATCCGTTCCCATCGGGACAAGATGGTGACGATCTTTTTTGCTTATTTCATCATCATCACCAGCCTGTTCCTGTCCGAATCTCTTCTGATCTCCCTGTATATGTTCTTTTCCGTATTTGTGACCACCGCGGTTCTCATCCAGGTGAATCATCCAGGCAACCGATTTCAGTCAAACCTCCGCCTGTCCGGAAAGATTCTGATTCAGGCCTTTCCCTTAATGGTTCTTTTATTTCTTCTCTTTCCGAGAATCGAAGGTTCTTTATGGGGAATCACACCCGGCTCTACTGCTTCATCCGGATTTTCAGACACCTTATCCCCCGGGAACATTTCACAGCTCATCCTCAACAACCGGATTGCTTTCCGGGTAAGATTTTCAAAGGCCATACCAAGGCCGGAATTCCTGTACTGGCGCGGTATTGTTTTTTCGGAATTTGACGGCAGAAACTGGAAAACCGGTGCCCAGCCTCCTCCCCGGAAAAACCCGGTTCAGGGAAAAAATGCAATCGATTATCAGATCCGCCTTGAGGCCCATCAGAACCGCTGGCTTTTTGCCTTGGATCTTCCTGCATCCAGGCAGAAAAATGAGATCATTCTGGCAGATCATACCCTCCGGTCCTGGCATAAAATTCGAAAAACCGCTCAGTATCCGGTCACTTCTTATCTGGAATATCATACCGGGCCGATTCATCCATGGGAGAAGATTACCCTTACCCTCCCAGGCATCGGTAATCCAAAGGCACGCGCGCTTGCTGAAAAATGGAGAAGCGAAAGCAAAAATCCGGAAGAGATCATTCGCCGGGCTCTGAATTATTTTTCAACGGAGCCATTCTCCTACACCCTGAAACCGCCTCTTCTCAAACAGCATGTGATCGATGACTTTCTTTTTCAATCGCGGAGAGGGTATTGTGAACATTATGCTTCTGCATTTGCCTTTCTGATGCGCGCAGCCGGTATCCCGGCAAGAATCGTTGCCGGATATCTGGGGGGAGAACCCAATCCCTATGGAGATTTTATGGTGATCCGTCAATACCATGCCCATGCATGGACAGAGGTCTGGCTGGCCTCACGGGGATGGGTGAGAATCGATCCGACTTCTCTGGTTGCTCCGGATCGAATCGAATTAGGGCCGGCGGGTGGCCTGCCCGCCGAAGATCTTCCGGATACCCTTCTGGAAAGAGACTTTTCAGAGCTGAACTCTGCATACAACAGACTCTATTTTTTCTGGGATGCCATGAATAATCAATGGGATATCTGGTTTTCCGGTTATTCCTATCTGGAACAGAAATCCTTTTTTGAAAGAATGGGATTGCACCTGCAATCTTCCTGGAAACGGGCAGCAGCCTTGCTTTCTCTCCTGATGCTTCTGCTGACCGGATTTTTCTTCCTGCTGATCCGAAAACTCCACAAAACCGCAACCAGGCCGGATATTGTTCAGGAAATATATGAAAAATTCTGTGTCAAACTCCAACAGATCGGTATTTCCCGTGACCCGGCAAAAGGCCCGGTTGATTTTGCTGAACAGATCCGCATCCGGAAACCCGGCATCGCAAGGCAGGTTGATGAAATCATTCAATTATACATAAAGTTACGATATGCAAACGAAACAACACCGGAAACCCGAAAACAATTTCAGGATAGGGTGAGGCGTTTTGATCCGAAAATCAGAAAAGAATAGATGTTTCCTTACAAGTCGGATTCCTGTGATCGAAGATAAATCTGCAGATTGACTTTTTTCTTTTTGAGCTCCAATTTTTTCCGGATATTATTTCGATGAAAATCAACCGTACTGATCCCGATATTCATCAATGCAGAAATCTCTTTGGTTGTTTTTCCGCATTTAATCATGCCGGCTATCTGAACCTCGGTTGGTGTCAGATTCGCGTATTGAAACGGACTTTTTCTCAAAAACGGTTTGGTGATCTGATTCAGGTTTTCAGAAAGCAGCTCCAGGTATATTCTTTGTTTTTCATTCAAATTGCCCTGAGCTAACACGCTGATGATCGGCAGCACCAGCTCCTTTACATTGCTGACAACTGTTTTTTCAAATATTGCCTTGTTTTCATCCTTTTTTTCCAGCAGGATTTTCAGTGTGGTGTTTGCATCCTGTAGTTCCTGCTGAGACTTTTTCAAATCAGCCATCCGCTCATTCACCTGATTTTCTATCTCGTCATAGGAGCGGCGAAGTTTATCTTCGGTCTGTTTCTGTTCCGTGATATTTCGGACGATTCCACAGAAGCCCATTGGCCTTCCATCCAGATCATTCAAGAGGGAAACGGAAATTTTCAGATACTGCTTTTCCCCATTCCGCGTTGTTACTTGATAATTAATTGATTTAGCTTGTGTTTCTGTTACCAATACCTTATTGAAAATATGAAATAATCCTTTTGCCTCATCTTCTCTCATGAACCGGCTGTAGTTCCGCCCCCACAGCTCTGCCTGTGAATATCCTGTTATTTTACAAAATGCCTTGTTGCAAAAAAGCAGATTTCCGGAAAGATCCGCCTCACAATACCCTTCCTGAATATTGGACAGAATATTCCGGTACCGTTCTTCTCTTTGCCTGAGAATCTCCTCCGCTATTTTCCGTTTGGTACAATCCCGGGCGACTCCGACAATACCAACGGCTTCATCATTTTCATTTCGATAAAACCGGGCGGATGCTTCCAACCAGACGGTCTTTCCGCTTTTATGATACACACCGATATCCAGGGTTTGCGGTTTGATGCAAGGATAAAGAAGTTTTTCCTGGTACCGCCGATGAAACAACTCTCTCACGTTCTCCATGCTGTCCGGTCTGACAAAACGCTCCAGCGGAATACCAACGATCTCTTCCGGTGTATATCCGACAACCTGTTCGACCAAGGGGCTTACATAGTCAAACTGAAACTTTTTCAGATCCAGCGCCCAGATGACCTCCGTAATCTTGCCGGCCAGGAGCCGATATTTTTTATCATTCTCAATCAGCTTGTTTTTGGCCTGATTTTTTTCCTTGCTGTTGAACTGATTTTCTCTGATTATATCCGAAAGCAACATGCAAATACTCCATTGAAATCTTTTTTATTTTCAAACATATGCATCCGTTGAGTCCGACGGTTCAATTGTTCTCTCATAAAAACACTGTTTTTTATTATCACATGGAATTAATTTTATCAAGATTTCTGAACCGGATTTTGAATGCCTTACCATACTCAATATGGGCATTTCCCCCATATTCCCCCCTGATTTTTCCAACATTGATTAAAACATCACCTATCCTGTATAAAAACAAATAACAATACAT
>CAMBQS010000379.1 GCA_945870015.1 Desulfocicer vacuolatum DSM 3385 | reverse complement strand
GATCCACAATGCCCACCATTCCAAAATCGATCAGTCCGATAACATTTCCCGGCAAAATGAAAAAATTCCCGGGATGTGGATCTGCATGGAAAAAACCATATGTAAAAACCTGTTTCAGGGTAAGGTTCACGCCACGGGAGGTAATCACTTTTGGATTCAGGTTTGCCTGTTTAAGCTTGTCCAGCTCAGAAGCCTTGATTCCCTCGATGTATTCCATGGTAAGAACCGTGGCCGTTGTTGTCTCACGATAAACTTTAGGGATATAAACCGTGAGATCTTTCTGAAAAAGCCTGCCAAACCGCTCCATGTTTGTTGCTTCAATCGTATAATCAATTTCTTTTTCAAGGGTGTTGGCAAACTCTTCAACAATTTTTACCGGACGATAGAGAGACATCTCTGCAATGTTCTTCTCCAGCAATGTTGCGAGATGCATTATGATCTCAAGATCGATCTCGATCTGATTCTTTATAGCAGGACGCTGAACCTTTACAACAACATTTTCATTACCCGGTAAACGTGCCCGATGCACCTGACCAATGGATGCGGATGCAAGCGGAGACTCATCAAAGGATAAAAAAACCTCCAGGGGTTCATGCCCCAATTCCTTCGTTATGATTTCTTTTACTTGAGCATATGGGAAAGATGGAACCTTATCTTGAAGTTTTGATAGTTCCTCAATTAATTCAGAAGGGATTAAATCCGGCCTGGTTGAAAGAATCTGTCCCAGCTTGATAAAAGTAGGCCCAAGTTCTTCAAAAACCATCCGGATCCTCTCCGCCCGGGTTAATTTTTCAACTCGTTCATTCCGGTTTCTGGAAATGATCTGCAAGCCTGCTTCAATATAGTGATCAATTTTGAGCAGGCTTAGCAGGTCATCAAAACCGTATTTTAAAAAAACGGAAAGAATCTGACGATAACGATTGAAATGACGGTAGGTGCGACCGATCACACCAATTTTTTGTATGCTCAGCATCGTATTGAAATCGCCTGCTACTTGCCGGGATTGGACAACCGGGCATTCTCTTTTCTCAGCTCTTCAATCTCTTTTCGAAGTGCCGCAACTTCTTCACTGGATGCAACCTTTGCTTTTGTAACAATCTCCTGAGTGACTTTGTCAATTCTGGTTTCAAGGTTTTCTCTGGCTTCATCATATCGTTTCAAAAGTTCGTCAATAAATTTTTCCCCTTCATTTTCAGAGACTTCACCACGGGTTACCAAATCTCTCGCCCAATCTTCGACCTCATCCTTTGTTTTTAAGGCAAGTCCAATACCTGTCATCATCGTTTTCTTCATAACACCCATTAGGTCGGTCATGCCAGTCCTCCTTTTCTGAGATTTCGGTGTCCTGTTCATCAATATGATTTCAGAGCCAATTCCAAAACTATTAAAAACCGTCACACCGGCGAAGGCCGGTGTCCAGAAAAGAATTGAAAATACTGGATAGCGCTTCACTTCTCTGGATTCCGGCCTTCGCCGGAATGACAACAACAGACTTTTGAAATTAGTTCGTTAATCATAAAATAATTTTTTTAAAAAATCAACTACTTACTACCAAAAGAGGCATCCAGCATTTCAACAGCCGCTCCATCTGTCGTTTCTATCGAATTCAATTTTCCCATGGTTATGGGCAATATGGTCTTGATAAAAAATTGTGCTGTCTTGAGTTGTCCATCATAAAATGCAGCTTCTTTATTTTGAGATGCCTTTGCAATGATATCTTTCGGGTTCAACGTCCCAGCCAGTTTCTCCAGCTTGGGGGCTGCGACCGTCGCCCGCCACAAAAGCATCCAGCTCATCGTCAAGTCACCAATGACCTCCAGAAATGGATGAGCAAATGCATAGGCACACTCTACCTTTTCAGACATCGCTTTTTTACCCAGTGTTAATGCAACTTCACTGACCTTGTTGAAAACATCATCCACTTTTTGTGATAACTCGGAAATGGCTGGAATTTCTTTTGAGTTGTTGATGCCTGTACGAATCTCACCCAGAAAATCCATAAACGTTTTTCCATTGTTCATTCCGAGTTTTCGTCCAAGCATATCCATAGCCTGAATACCATTGGTACCCTCATAGATCATAAAAATCCGGCAATCCCTCATGAGTTGCTCAACCGGATATTCTTTAATATAACCATATCCGCCATAAACCTGGACAGCATGGCTGGTGACATCCAGTGCCCGATCGGAAATATAGCCTTTGACAATCGGCGTGAGTACTTCAATAATCCCGCTTATTTTCTTCTTTTCTTCATCGCTTTGAGCCAAAGCCATACGATCATAGCATCTCCCGGTATAGTAAATCAGGCTTCTCATTCCATCGACATACGCTTTCATGGTCATCAATTGCCGACGCACATCCGGGTGCTGTATGATTGCCACAGACCCCTCTTTCGGTTTCATGATATTTTTGCTTTGAATTCTTTCCCTGGCATAATTCAGTGCATACATATAAGCTGAGGTTGATACGGCAAATCCTTCCAGACCGACAAACTGACGCGCTTCGTTCATCATCTGGAACATGGCATTCAGACCCTTGTTCTCCGCTCCCAGAAGCGTCCCGATGCATTGTCCCTTGCTTCCCAGCGTAAGGGAACAGGTAGCATTCCCGTGCAATCCCATTTTTTCTTCAATTCCGGTACAAACCACATCATTGAATTGACCGATACTGCCATCATTATTGATGCGGAATTTTGGAACCATGAAAAGAGAGATCCCCCGGCTGCCCTCCGGCGCGCCTTCAATTCTTGCAAGAGTTGGATGAATGATATTTTCCACCATGTCCTGCTCTCCGCCTGAAATAAATATCTTGGACCCGGTAATGGAATAGGTTCCATCATCATTTCTTTTTGCAGTAGTTGTCAGGGCGCCGAGATCCGATCCAGCTTCCGCTTCGGTAAGCAGCATGGTTCCGGACCATTTCCCGCTATACATCTTCTCCAGAACCTGTTCCTTTTGTTTGTCGGTTCCGAATGTTTCTATCAGTTTTGCAGCGCCATGGCTTAAACTGTGATAAAGCATGAATGCAGCATTGGCTCCGTGGAAATATTCATTGGCTGCAAGGGATACCAGCTTCGGCATCCCCTGCCCGCCCCATTCAGGGGCATCCGTCATTGCAAGCCATTCCCCTTCATTATACAGTTTATTAATCTTATGAAAAGATTCCGGGACCATTACTTTTCCATTTTCCAACCGGCAGCCTTCATCTCCTGGTTTTTGAGTAGGCAATATCTCCTTAATCGCCAGATTACGAGCTTCTGTAACGATCAGATCAATTGTCTTTTTATCAAACTCTGCAAATTTTTTATTTTTTGACAGCTCTCCTGCCTCCATTTGCTCAAAAAGTACAAAATCAACATCCCGACGATCTGCAATTAACTGTGCCATTTTTCTTTTTTCTCCTTTTATATTTTATAATATCGTATTATTTCATTTTTGATTGTTTAAAATTTCGATAGCGTTGTATAATCCTGCGTGTGTGAATTATCAGAAAGTTCTTATTAAGACAATAACCAAACGATGTCAAGAAAGGTTGGACAGCCATACAACCGAGAACCCGGCAAAAAATTTTGTTATCCCCGGTACGGAATAAAAAATACATATGAGCCAATTTCAAAACTCCCAAAAACCG
>CAMBQS010000378.1 GCA_945870015.1 Desulfocicer vacuolatum DSM 3385 | reverse complement strand
AGTCCGGCTCGATCACCGGCAGAATTATAGGCGGATTCCCCAGCATGGGGATTGAAAATTCACGGCCGTCCAGAAAGGGCTGTACCAGTGCGGGTTCATGGAAAACAGAGATAACGCTTTCAACTCTTTCCGATAATTCAAGTCTGTTTGTGACAATACTTTTGGAGGTGATACCGGCAGAAGATCCCTGACCCAGAGGCTTTACGATAAGGGGAAAATCCAGTTCTGCCGACAGCGTTTCATCAGGAGAATGGAAAACCTGAGATGGAAGCACCGGAACCCCGTTGACCGATAATATCTCCTGCATCCTGGCCTTGTTCATGACCAGGGCCTGGGTTAATGGGTTGGAGCCTGTGTACGGCAGCCGGAGCATTTCAAGCATGGCCGGGATCTGCGCGTATCTGGATTCTCCATATATCCCCATGGAGTAGTTGAGAACCATGTCAATCTTTGATCGCTGTTCATGGAGCGACAGGTATGCATCCTGGTTCGCTTCGATGGAGATAACATTGAATCCGCACTTCTCTAGATGAGATATAATGTGCGCTATGGTTTCAGGATCATCAAAATCCGTCTCAATCTGCGATTGAGGGTCATTTGGGTCTGGATAGCGGTGGCGTACATTGTACAGAAAGGATAAATTTTTTACGGTCATTTTTTATTGTTCCGGTAGTAGATTTTTTTGTATTCACTTCTATTTTTCAGGGGCCGACTATAGGTAAAAGGAACTTGTGTGTCAAGAATTTTTATAACCCCTTATCAACCATATAGGCAGCCAAATCAGCAACCCGGCAGGAGTAACCCCACTCGTTGTCATACCATGAAACTACTTTGGCCATATTCCCCTGAAGTACCTGAGTAAATTCGATATCGACAATCGATGAATTGGGATTGCCTTTAAAATCCATTGACACCAGTTGCTCCTGTTCACAGGCCATAATCCCTTTAAGCTGATTTTCAGAGGCCTGAATCAGGGCATTGCGCAGGGAATCGGTGTCGGTATTTTTTTCCAAAAGAGCGACAAAGTCGACTACCGACACGGTCGGGGTTGGCACCCTGAGAGAATAACCATCGAATTTACCTTTTAGATCCGGAATGACCAATGCCACGGCCTTGGCTGCTCCGGTCGATGTGGGAATAATATTCATGGCTGCCGCCCTGGCCCGGCGGGGATCTTTATGGGCCAGATCCATAAGGCGTTGATCTGCTGTATAGGAATGGACAGTTGTCATCAATCCCTTGGCAATGCCGAATTTCTGGTGGACTACCAAGGCTGGCGGTGCCAGGCAATTGGTGGTGCATGAAGCATTGGACAGGATATGATGCTTGTCCGGTTCATACTTGTCGTGATTGACGCCCATGACAATGGTAATATCCTCTTCCTTGGCAGGCGCGGAAATAATTACTTTTTTGGCACCGGCTTCCAGGTGGGCGCCTGCAGTGGGACCGGTTTTAAACAGACCGGTACTTTCGATTACGATATCCACACCTTTGTCATCCCAGGGAATTTCACGAGGGTTACGGCAGGCAAAACTGGTAATCGGGTTGCCGTTGACGATCAGACAGTCGTTTTCAACACGAACATCGCCGAGAAAGCGGCCATAATTGGAATCATATTTAAAAAGATTGGCATTGGTTTTCACGTCGAATAGATCGTTGATGGCAACAACCTGCAGTTTGTCAGGGTGCCTTTCCAGGATCGCTTTTACTACCTGTCTCCCGATCCGTCCAAAACCATTGATGCCGATTCGAGCCATAGACAACCTCCTGTTTTAATTGTCATCGATGCGATATTTGTGTTCGACCAATAGTTCGTAATCCCGTTTGAGCGCCTGATGCAGCCTTGCATTTTCAAGCGATATCGCACTAAGATTGCCGACTGTTTCCATAAATTTAATTTCATCGGAATCAAATTCACGCTCTTCTGCCGTGTAAACCCGAAGTACTCCGATTGCATTGTTTTCCACCATAAGCGGTACGACCAGCACCGATTTGATCCCTTCGGACCATAAAGCAACCTCCTCTCTTTGTAAATTAATGAAAAACAATGGATTTTATGAAAACCGTTTTACAAATCCTGTTTGGAAATAGAGCGAAAAGAGTCCAACAGCAACTGATCAAGCTCCGGCAGCGGAATCGAATGAATGATATATCTATAAATCAAACCTTTGGGTTGGTCAAATAAAAACCGATATTTATAAATGGTATGTGACGTTTTGAAGGTTGGATTTTTATCCAAAACCTCCGGATGGCGCCTGTCAGATTTGCTTTTCAAATCACAAAATTGTTTTCTCAGGTGTGTCGGGCCTGCATTATTCATGTGCAGGCCCGACAATTTAAGATTATTCTATATTTGCGCCGACAACCGCAGCCATCTGCATCATGTTGATCGTCTGACCTTCTTTCAGCTTTGTAAGGTCAGTGACCTTGCCGGATTTGCTTTGTGATTTTGTGTTTTTAAAGATCGGAAGCAATTTAGCATCAGCCACAATGAACTTGCCTGCGTTTTCAGGTTTTCCATTTTCAGTCTTTGTCTGAAGTTTATTCGCTTTAATATAGTCCCATAGTTTTTTGGTGATCTCTGTCCTCGGCAGTTCTGTTGCTTTCAGAAATTCTGCCAGCTCATTTTTCAACTTTACCGGTTTGTTCAATCCTTTTGCTTCGGTCATTTTCAACTCCTTTATATTAGATTAAAATTATACACGGGGTCTTCTGCCTATTTCATTTTTTTATCAGATAACGCTGAACTCTGGAACGACGAGGTACGAACCGTCTCACACCAGGGTGCTGTTACGTTGTCTTATGTGAATTTATAAGGTGCTACGTTTTTTGTCTATAATATCAAAAGAGTTCAAACACAGAATATCGGCATCCAAATAAAAAAAAGCAGAGTCATTTCTGACCCTGCCGAAAGCTCCGGTCTCTAAAGGTGCCGTTATTCAATGTGAAGATGCACGAACACCCTGGAATCCGATTATAAATGCAACCCGATCTCTTCTTTTTTAAGTATAACCTTTGGAGGCCTTTAAGCCATCACATGGTTTATTAGTTTTCTGTTGAAGCTGGGTAGCAACTATTTAACAGTATTATAAGCACGAATAATATAAAATCAAGGGCACAGTTGATTTTTAAAGGTCAAAAGGAATTCAGGATTAAGTTTTGTACATCTTCTGTAAAATTTGGAGAAATCAATTAGGGAATCTGTATATTGAATTTATAGGTAAAAAATGGTCGGTTTCAACGATGTATGTCAACTTTTTATAGAGAATGTTTTTCATGTTGATAGGAAGGGAAATCTCAACGAAAACATATATGGCCAGCCCGCAGAATGTTTTTTATTGGAATTAAGTATCATATTCCCGGAATTCCAGAGGCGAACAACCTCTCAATCTTCCCGAAGGGCGGCGCACTGCCTCTCAATTCCCCCCTCGAGGGGGGCGCAGGGGGGTGTAAATTCAAAAAACACACACAACCACCCCAAAGCAATGCGCATCAACCGCCGCTCCATGAATAATTTTAAGACTTCGTCGTTCAAACTCATGAATAAGGACTCGTAAGCAAAAAACAGGAGTGTAGAATTTAAGGAACGCTCTCAAATCCGCTAAAGATATCAGAATTAAATTGCAGCCGGG
>CAMBQS010000377.1 GCA_945870015.1 Desulfocicer vacuolatum DSM 3385 | reverse complement strand
GGCAAAAAACCTTCGGACTGGAAAGATCTGGTTCCGATGAAAGCTGAATCCTATGACGATGCCGGGATCGATGCACTCCGAGCCGGAGAGATTGAAAACTGTTTTGGTCTGGATTTCCAGGATATCTTCCTTCCCGAATCCATCCGCCTTCCTTCCGGCCGGATGAGCCTGATTGACCGGGTACTGGAACTGGACCCCAAAGGAGGACGATTCGGGCTTGGAATGATCAGAGCCCAGGCGGACATTCATCCCAATGACTGGTTTCTGACATGCCATTTTGTGGACGATATGGTCATGCCCGGTACGCTGATGTACGAATGCTGCGCGCATACCCTTCGGGTTCTTCTGCTCCGTATGGGCTGGGTAACGGAAAAAGATGGAGTCTGCTATGAACCGGTTCCGGAAATCGGCGCGGTACTCAAATGCCGGGGGCCGGTTACAACCGAAACCCGGCATGTCGTGTATGAGGTGTCCGTCAAGGAAATCGGATACAATCCGGAACCATATGTGATTGCCGATGCCATCATGTACGGAGATGAAGAACGGATCGTCATGTTTCAGAACATGTCCATGAAAATGACCGGCCTGACAAGAGATGAAGTTGAAGGATTCTGGGCGGAAAGAGACAATCGTTTTTCAACCTTTGGACTGCCTGCGGACAAACCCACCATCTATTCCAGAGAACAGCTTCTGGCCTATGCGATTGGAAATCCTTCTGAAGGATTTGGAGACCGTTACCAATGCTTTGACAAAGACCGGAAAATCGCCCGGCTGCCGGGGCCGCCCTACTTTTTTATGGACCGGATCACCCATGTGGAACCGGAACCATGGGTATTAAAAGCTTCCGGCTGGATCGAAGCAGAATACCGGATTCCCCCGGATGGATGGTATTTCCAGGCAAACCGGATACCGGAGATGGCTTTCTGCATCCTGCTTGAAATCGCACTTCAGCCCTGCGGATGGCTGGCGGCCTATCTGGGTTCCGCCCTGAGAAGTGACAAGGATCTGAAATTCCGGAATCTAGGCGGAAAGGCCATCCTTCATGAAACCGTATTGCCGGACACGGGACTACTCACCATGCGGGCAAGACTGACAAAGGTATCGGAGGCCGGTGGATTGATCATCGAAGAGTTTGATATGGAAATTCTGAGCCAGGGGCGGATGATCTATAAAGGAGATACGGTTTTTGGTTTTTTTACCGCTGAAACCCTGGCCAATCAGGTCGGTATCGGCGGGGCTGCAAAGACAGCATACTCTCCTTCCCCGGAAGAGATTGAACGCGGGTTTTCCCATATTTTTGAAAATGATGCGCCTCTTCACCCGGGAGATCCCCATATCACGGAAACCAATTCTCTCGCATTGCCGGCCAAAGCCATCCGGATGATCGATAAAATCGAGCTGTATATACCGGACGGAGGCCCTCATAGCCTTGGATTTATCCGCGGGATCAAAAATATCGATCCGGATGAATGGTTCTTCAAAGCCCACTTTTACCAGGACCCGGTTTGTCCCGGATCTCTTGGGATCGAGTCCTTTATCCAGTTGGTAAAGTTTGCCGCTCTGAACCGGTGGAAGCATCTTTCAGATACACATATATTTGAGTTTCTTACCGAAAACGAGCATACCTGGCTTTACAGGGGTCAGGTCGTTCCCTCCAACAAGCAGGTGGAAGTGGATGCAGTCATCACCCGGATTGAAGAATCCCCTGCTCCCACTATTTTTGCAGACGGATATCTGAAGGTGGATGGTCTGTTCATCTATCAGATGAAAAATTTTGGTCTTCGTCTTGTACTGAAAGATAAATTAGATTAACATCTCCCATTCCGTTTTTTAAAAAAAGATCCTAACAATATTTTTTAAAAAGATAATCCAGTATATCAGGGGCGAATTCCATGACCGGACAGAAACTTTCAACCGAACTGCTGCAAAATGAAATCGATCATTTAAAAAAACAGGTTGCAACCCTAAAAAACGCCATTGCAATCCAGAAAAAAAAAGAAGAGGAAACCCTTGAAAAACAGGCCCGGTATGAAACCCTGTTTGAGCATGCGGATGATGCTATCTTTTTTGAAACCGATTTGGAAGATATCGTTGACGTAAATGAAGGTGCCTGCAAGATGTTCGGTTATTCCCGGGATGAACTGCTCCGGATGAAAAGCTCTCAACTTTTCCATTCAGACGGGTTTTCTCTCTCCATTTATTCCAACCCTGCCCTTGGGAGCGAGATTCCGGTCGAAATGACCGGAGTTCGCAAGGACAGCTCCACCATATCCCTGGAATACACCATAACCCCGTTGATCAGCGGCCGGAACACGGTTTTCATGTTTATCATCCGTGATATCACGAAACGGAAAGTTGCTGAAAAGGCCTTGCAGAAGAGTGAAGAAAAATACCGCTCCATTCTGGAAACCATTGAAGATGGTTATTATGAAATCAACCTGTCAGGAGATATTACCTTTTATAACAGCTCCTTGAGTAAAATGATCGGGTATCCTGACGTAGAGGTATTGGGACTGAATTATAAAAAATTCACGGACAGGAAAAACGGTCAAAAGCTGAACCATTTTTTCAATGATGTGTTTGAAAATCAGCAACCGGTAAAGGGCGTTGAATGGGAACTGATCCGCAAAGATCTTGAGAAACAGTTCATGGAATCCTCCGTTTCCCTTATTAGGGATGAAAACAGAAATATTACTGGTTTTTGCGGTATCCTGAGAGATGTCACAAACCGGAAGAAGGCCGAAGAAGAACTCAAGACCACCCAGGAGCATCTGATGCAATCCAAAAAAATGGCGGCACTGGGAGAGCTTGTTGCCGGGGTCGCCCATGAGATCAACACGCCGATCGGGATTGGTGTTACCGGAATGTCAACCCTGGAAGACCGGACAAAAGCGATTGTAGCACTTTATGAGCAGGATGACCTGTCCAAAGAAGAATTTGAACTATATCTCAAGACAGTTATCGATGCCTCCCAGGCTGTTTTGTCCAACCTGCACCGGGCGGCGGATCTGATCCGTACCTTCAAGCTGGTTGCCGTAGATCAATCCAGTGAAGATCACCGGAAATTCAAATTCAAGGAGTACCTCAACGATATCATCATGAGCATGCAGCCGAAGTTGAAAAAAACAAACCATCAGATTGAGGTGAATTGTCCTGAGGATCTTGAATTGGTGAGTTACCCGGGCGCTTTTTCAAGGATCATCACCAACCTGATTATCAACTCTCTGGTTCACGGTTTTGAAGAAATTGATAAAGGAAAAATTGTCTTTGACTTATCGGTCAATCAAGATTATCTAATCATGCGATATTCAGACAATGGAAAAGGTATTTCACCGGATGTGCTGGAAAAAATATTCGACCCTTTTTTTACCACAAAACGTGGACAGGGAGGCACCGGGCTGGGAATGCATATTGTATACAATCTGGTAACCCAGACCTTGAACGGCAAAATCAAGTGCTCCAGTACACCGGGAAATGGAACTCAATTTTTAATTACAATCCCAATCAAATAGAATGCAACATATGCCGGATAAAATGATCATCGGGAAAAACAAGCTGGTCTTTAAAGAAAAGCAGCGCCAACCGGAATTCATTGCACCCGTAAAACCCTGGAAAGTGGTCATTGCTGATGATG
>CAMBQS010000376.1 GCA_945870015.1 Desulfocicer vacuolatum DSM 3385 | reverse complement strand
AAAAAGGTTGAAGTTTTTGAGGTCACCTATCGGGAAAGACAGCTTTTTCTGGGGGCCAAGGGGCTTGGGTTGAAGCTTCTGTTTGACCGTCTGAAGCCGGGTTGTGATCCACTGGGACCGGAGAATATCATTGCGTTCATGCCGGGTGTGCTGATCGGAACCGGAGCCCCTTGTTCCGGAAGATTTGATGCCATTTCAAAATCTCCGCTTACCGGGATCATGACAACTTCCTCCTGCGGGGGGGAATTCGGAATGGCGCTCAAAACAGCCGGCTGGGACGGTCTGATTGTCCGGGGAAAAGCGGATTCGCCGGTTTATTTATCGATTACGGAAAATGGTCTGGAGATCAAGGATGCATCATCCTTATGGGGAAAGGAGATTCCGGAAGTTCAGAATCTGCTGAGCACCAGCAAAAAAGCCGGATCACTGGTCATCGGGCCGGCTGGAGAAAACCTTGTCCGTTTTGCCAATATTGCTTCCGGAAGCCGTTTTCTGGGAAGGGGCGGGCTTGGAGCGATCCTGGGATCCAAAAATGTAAAAGCAATTGTTTCAATCGGCGGCGCCTATCTGATCAAACCCCGGAATCCGGAAAAATTTAAAAAGGTGACCAAGCGGGCCAATGACTATATCCAGAAGAACCAAATGACCGCAGTGACCTACCGGAACTATGGAACCAATGCCAATGTCCGTCTGAATCTCAAGGGAAATATATTGCCGGTTCATAATTTTCGTGATGGATTTCATGAAAAAGGCGACCTGATTTCCGGCGAGACCATGGCGGAAAAGCATGAAACCAAGCATCACACCTGCAAACCCTGCACCATAAGATGCGGACACAAAGGGACATTTGACGGAGAAGAGATGCTGGTTCCGGAATATGAAACCATCGGATTGATGGGAAGCAACCTGGGGATTTTTGATTCAACCCAGATCGCAAAATGGAACCGGATCTGCGGACGCCTGGGAATGGACACAATCTCTACCGGCGGCACCCTGGGCTGGGTCATGGAGGCAACGGAAAAAGGGCTGGTGGATACGAAGTTGAGATTCGGTTCTCCGGACGGTGTTGCAGAAGCGCTGGAAGATATCGCTCATGTGAGAGGATTCGGTGCTGAAATGGCTCTCGGGAGCAAATTCCTGTCCCAGAAATATGGCGGAAAAGATTTTGCTATGCATGTAAAAGGGCTTGAAATGGCAGCCTATGATCCCAGAGGCAGTTTCGGGCAGGGGCTTGCCTATGCAGTAGCGAACCGCGGGAGTTGCCACCTTTCTTCCTACATGGTGGCGCAGGAGGTGTTTTTTAATCTGCTGAAGAAAGATTCGACCTATGGAAAGAGTACCTGGGTCAAATTTTTTGAAAATCTGACCTGCTGCATCAATGCGCTGCAAACCTGCCAGTTCACCATGTATGCCTATCTGATGGAATCCCCCCTGACAAAATACACCTGGGACCCGATTCTCGGCTTGCTGATGCACTACATGCCGCCGGTTGCCATCGCTCTGGTGGATTATTCCATTTACAACGGCCTCTGGAATACCGTAACCGGAATACCTCTTTCCAAAAGTGAGTTCTTACGGGCTGGTGAACGGATTCATGTGCTGGAGCGGTATATGAATACGCGGGAGGGCGTCAGCCGGTATGATGATGTGCTGCCTCCAAGGTTGATGAAGGAAGGACGGGCATCGGATCCGGAGTCAAAAACCGTACCCCTTGATCAAATGATACCCAAATACTACAAGGCACGCGGGTATGATCAGAATGGCATTCCCACGGAGGAGACATTAAAGAGGCTGGAGATTATTTAGCGTTCGTGATTGATGAATTAACCATTATCGGTTGATTATTCGTTATTCAATCATAATGAAACCGTAAGAAGTATCAGATCCGTCATCCAGAAGATTTTGGAAAAAAACCGGATAGCGTCAATGTCGCGCCTGACGGCCTGAAAAGCAGCATTTCTTGTCTGATTTTCCTCAGAATGACAAAAAATGCTGCTTTCAACTTGTTGCGAAAGAATCGAGAATCAATATCGCTATGAAACATAAACGAAATAATCAATTGTTAATTGCTAATAGTCAATTCAAGTCAGCACTTCTGATCTCAAAGGGGAATACTATAAAGTATAATCCGGTTGCTTTATTTTTTTCAGCAGCCAGGCCATATTCGTTCCCAGCACTTTCATGGTATTGATTCCCTCCTCATCTTTTTCCACATCTCCCGGTGAAAGTCCGAACCCCATGTTCCAGTAGTTGGAGCCCGGCACAATCATCTGGCTGTAAAGGAAAAGGCGGTTGATGGCATCAAAGGCCTGGACGCTTCCCGCGCGGCGGGCTGCAACCACTGCAGCACCGACTTTTTTCTGAAAAAGGCCGCCGTTGGCCATGGAAACCAGACCGGCACGATCAATCAGTGCTTTTACATCGGCAGTGACATTGGCAAAATAGGTGGGAGAACCGATAATGATCCCGTCTGCTTCAATCATCGCGGCAATGCAATCATTCATGCCGTCATTGGTTACCACGCATTTTTTATCCAGATTTTCAAAACATTTGAAACAACTGATGCAGCCCCGGAGATTTTTCCCGGACAGTTGGATGATTTCCGTGTCGATCCCCTGTTTGGAAATCTCTTCAAGCACATAGGTAATCAATGTGTTGGTGTTGCCTTTTTTTCTCGGACTTCCGTTGAATGCGACAACTTTCATTGTGTTTCCCCTCCTACCTGTTAATCTTCATTGTTTTGTTCGCCAAACCGCTCCCTGGATTCTCGAACAGCCGAAAGAATGTCTTTTGTTGTTGCTTTGGTTTTGATTCCAGGGACATCGAATGGTGACTTTTCGCTTTTCCTGAAAATAATGGAAAAGGTTTCACCGCCTCTCTTTTTGATGACAACCTCTTCACTTCTTGCAATGTTAAGGACGTCTGAAAGACGCTGTCTTGCTTCGGAATATGTGTAGACTTTCATGGTTAGTTACTCCAAAATTGTTATTCCCAACTTCCGTCCCCGGAATCCTGCGTAGAAAAAAGCTCCTTACGATGACCTTTTCATGCCCGGAAAGGTTGCACTAAGCCTGAAAAGCACCTTTTTGTGGGATCTTAATTGAATGAATACTAAAAAGGCTTTTTTCATGTGATCCCCTTTAAACATAACGTTAGCGGCAGCGGTGCGACGTCAGAAGCTCCTGTTGCTCACATTCAATGTCAGGGGAACATGATCACTGACTGAAATCCAGTCATCATACTCCCCAATTAACAGCGTAGATATCTCAATCAAATCTGAAGAAGTAAACACGTAATCAATGTGATATGCCTTCTGATGATTTCGCTGAAGGAAGAAAGTCGGTCTTGTCTCTTTTCCTTGTACTTCTTCGCAACTGTGATGGTACAGGCTTCTGAACCCTATTGCTTCCAGCTCTGTCACCACATCTGAGTGATTCCACCATCGGTCGGGCTTATCCCAGATGGGGTTGCTGTTAAAGTCACCGAGAATGACGGTGTTCGGAGTGCGTAGGTCATCCCGATGAATCTGCAGATACTTCCAGAACTGCCCCATATATCCAAACGCCTCGTTATTGCTCCCTTTTGTCCATACTGCCAGGGCAGTAATTTCATCGTTGATCCGGAACGGCAGAAAAAGCCGGAGATCTTTTGTATGCCAGCGGAGTGTCTCACTTTTGCTTTGCAAG
>CAMBQS010000375.1 GCA_945870015.1 Desulfocicer vacuolatum DSM 3385 | reverse complement strand
ATCAGAAAATTTAAGCCAGGTTAAAGTGAGAATCAACATCAGAAACCTTTTACTATTCGTGAGATTGCCAAAAAAATACGTAAAATTATAAGTTAAAGAAGGAGTTAAGAAAGAGGTCTAATAAAAAATGCTTCATCACGGATTAGTGTGAAACTAACCGAATAGGGCAATTGCTCGAAACTTAAAATCGTTCTCAACCCATTATTAAGCCCTTCTACGAACCCGTTGGTAATTCGTTCTATGAAGTAGTTGAGAATTTGCTCTCGCCAGTTTTTCAATGTAATAAGAAACTTTGCAAGATATTGGCCTTCCGATAGCAACTCAGAAAAAAACAACGTTAAGGTCGTCAATGCGTTCTTCGCAGCTCTCGTAGACCTTTACGATTTATTTCCTCATCAACGTTGAATAGGAATTTTCCGTGCATATTAATGTGCCTATATCGAGTTGGCCATAAATGCCGTATGAGCCTGTTTATTTAGTACGGTGATTTGGATAATCAGTTATGAGCGATTATTCTGGATGTGCCAATGAAAAAAGTGACATTTCCATTTTCGTTCCCTCCAAAAGGTCATTTGTATCATTTTTTAGGTTCATTTTTCGCTTTTTTTGTAAAAACACTCACCTTAACAGGGAATTTCTACCATTTCGCACTGATTTTGGACGCAACTATCCACCGCATGCTTTAAATATCGTTTAACATTACAAGCAATTGCTGCGAAAATAAGCTGCAGCCTCGATTTTTTTTCTGTCCGGTGCCGTGATTTTCGGGTGCCATGTTTATTTGCCACCTCATTTACAAGGCTTTCAGCGCCAGCACGAACAGCACATTTTTTTCTGTAGGCGGGATCTCCCATATATTTATGATGACGTTCAGCACCTGCGTATTGTGCTTCGCCGATAGTCAGAGTCGATACCCGAGCCCCTATTTTTACCGGACAACGATCATTAAGAGGACATCCCTTGCACGTTTCGTTCTCAAAATGCACTAACAGTTGACCGGTTTTTTCGCTTCTTGCCTGATCCAAAGGCAACTCATTCGCAGGACATGACAGGACAATCAGCTCTTTGGTTTCGTCATCGATTTTAACTTCAAAGTCTGCCACATCAAGAGGCCGATCTTCCTTTGAAAAGTTTTCTATGCTTTGTGACCGTCCGGCAGATGGCCCTTCAAGATCAATGCCTTTTTCTTCGGATTCCAGAATGGATTCTCCATTTACAAAACCGGCATCACCATAGAGCTCTTCGGGTTTGAATCCATTTTCAACCAGGCGGTCTTCGATTTTACCGATCTCTGATGCATCGGAATGCCCGGCTGCTTCCAGATTGACATCTGTTATAAATTGAACACCGTTATCAGAGTTGCAAGTTTCGGTAACGAATGCCTTGTGCCCGGTAACTGTCTGATCTCTTTTCCTTGTATATTGGGCATCGGTATTATGGGGGGTTGAAACAATCTTTTCTCCATTGCCATCAGGGATCTGATTTATTTCTATTGCAACTGAGTTGTCAGATGTAACCGTTACACAGCACTGCTGATCGAAAACCTGGGCCAATACCTCGAATGTTTTGTAATGCTTCACTTGATGATGGTTTTCGAAGGCACTTTTGAGATGGTACATGTCTTTAGCCATCTCTATAATTTTCCTACTCGCCTTTTCCTTCTCTTTTTCTGTTAAATCAAACTCTTCCTTAAGATAATCACGGGAAAGATCTTCACAAATATTCTCATAAAGCCCTGGTTTTTGTTTTCGAAGAATTTGGAGAAAGGCTCGATTGGTTTCTTTTAAAAGACCATAGCGAGATAGTTTTGCAAGCCAACCATGCATAAAAAATGAATCGACTCTTTGCTGCCTAATTGAAACGCCGCATTCTAAAATGAACAGAGACGTCAGTTTTTTAAACAGATTATACACTGCCTCGTCTTCTGATATTCGAGTGTAGAACTTGTACAGAGTTGAAAAGTCTATTCTGGCCATATCACAGGGAGTTTGGGTTGCAATCATCCAATCAAACCTTCTTTGAAAAAGATATTCCGCATCTCTCCAGGTTAATCGTTCTATACCCATAAAAATTAGAAGAGAGACTTGCAGCTTGATGGATTTATTCGGTGCCCCCCAATGCTCACAATATAAATGTTTAAATTGCTCTTCATCAATTTGAGGAAGAATTTTGTCTCTGTAAATATAAGACCAGTCATCGGCAGGTAACATCCCTGGAAATATAATATCAGGGTGAAAAGGACTTAATTGAGGACTTGTTGGCTTAAACATGATGACTCCAATCAAAAATAACTATTAACCATAATATCAGACAGTTAATCATTATCTTGTTTTTGGTATAAAGTCAACGATAAATGTGTTTATTGTATGTATTATCAACATGTTAAATCGTTAAGTTGTTGATGACTAAAAAATCGTCCTTAAATCAACAGGCTCATTAATGATACAAAAACCTTGTGATAGTTCTGCTTTGTCGCTGTCAATGATGCAAGGGGCTAACAACAAGCTCACCAGCCACGCCCCACAAACTTCAAAAGAGCCGCTCACGTATGCGTGGTGTCGGGTGGCCGGGGGCTGTTACCAGCCCCAAGCCCCCTAAGAACCGTACTTGAGACTTTCACCTCATACGGCTCAAGCATTGATAAAGTTCACTTAAGAACCCGGCAGTTTTTGGTTTGGAACGTCTGGCAAAGTAATCGTACCAATGTGGATCATAAGGATTTGCATCGGCTTTGATTTTGACGTGGCGTCGTATATGGATATCGCTCATTCTGAGAAGTCGTTCAGAACCATCCTTCTCTCCAAATACCCAGTTCCTGTTTCCTTCCCTCTGGAAATATTTATCTTTAATCCATCCGGTTGGTTTTTTAGGATGTCTTCGGACACTCCATTTCCAGGTAGCTCTCCATATTGCGTGGTCAATTCTGCCAAATACATCCTTGCTGACCACATGGCGGTAATAGTTCCCCCAGCCCCGTATGATAGGGTTGAGTTCATGAATCAGATGATCTGTTTGTCCGGTTTTTTTGGAGTTCAGAATATCTCTGATCTTTTCTTTTACCCTTGCAATACTGGACTTTGCAGGTTTGGTGAGTAGCTTACCCTTATATTTCCTGAAATTGAATCCCAGTAAATCAAATCCCTCATCGATATGAGTGATCAGGGTCTTCTCCTCTGACAATGTCAAACCTCTTTCCATGAGAAACGTCTCCAGAAGGGGTTTTACCTTATCCTGAAGAAGTTCTCTGGAGCTTCCGGTTATGATGAAATCATCAGCGTATCTCGCCATATGGATTTTGTCCTGTCGTCTGAAGTTGCTCTTCAGCAATGCTTCTATTCCGTCAAGTGCCATATTGGCCAATACCGGTGAGATGATACCACCTTGAGGCGTCCCTTCGTTGGTAGGATTGAACATGCCTCGTTCAAGATAACCGGATCTCAACCACACTTTGAGTTTCTGCTGCTTCATCGGGATATTCTCAAGCATCCATTGATGTGAGATACAGTCAAAGCAACCTTTAATATCTCCCTCCAGAATCCATTGCGCACCGCCTTTCAGCCTTAGTGCATTATAGCAGGCTTCCATGGCATCCTGAGTAGATCTCTTTTTCCGGAATCCATATGAATGGCTGTCTGCCGTACTTTCCGATACAGGGTCGAGACCCTGTAGTTCCAGAGCCTGTTCTGCT
>CAMBQS010000374.1 GCA_945870015.1 Desulfocicer vacuolatum DSM 3385 | reverse complement strand
AGAGTAATATATTTTCTTGCCTTCTTTTTTTCTGGAAAGTTCACGGGTGACATCCCGTGACAGTCGGTTTGATTTTTTGATAATTTTTTGGAGCTTTTGCATTTTTGACAAGGTGCCTTTCAATTCTGAAAGGAGTTTGCCGTTTTTTGAACAAACGGGGGGCTTTATTGTTGAATCGATAATGCCTTGAATGTCATACTGCCGAGTACAATAGATATCCAGCACCTCCTGCAGGGGCAGGATCTCGGTTCCTTCGATATCCGCACCCCCTTCTGTGGCATTGATATAATGGCCGGGTGTATGTTTAATCATGGATTCAAAGGAGCGTTTGTGATTGTAGTATTGTCGGGTGGTGGGAAGCATCTTGCCGTTAATTCCCCGGACCCGGTGAATATCCTTATCATTGTTCAAGATTACTTTGGTTTGATCCTTCATGGTCAGGACAACATCATCTGCATAGTCTTTATTTTCTGAGAACGCTAAATCCTGGCCCACAAAAACAATGGGAGAACAGCCCATGATAACAGCCGATATCAGATTCAGGTGGGCAACGGTTCCGGCACCCCCGGTGGCGAGTTTTCCGCCTAGGGTTGTATTGATCCAGCGTTCAATTCCTTTGGATGTAAACGTCCAGAAGATTTTGTCTGCAGGGAATGTCTTCGGTATTTTTGAGGTGACCCAGGATGAGCATATCAGATTTACATGGTTTGACTGGTGGGCAACATGGGCAATTTTTTCATAGGTAATATCCTGGTAATCAATGGAAGTTACAAAATCAGGGGTTATCCCCTTTGCCAGGAGCTTCGGGAGTACCGTGTCTACACAGATAATCACAGCCTTGCCTTTGATTTCTGGAAGAAGGTGGATGTTTTTATCTAGTGAAGGACCACCTGCCACGATGATGGCTGGAATGTCTGAAAAGGTTTTTTTCAGGTTTTCCAGCAGATAATTGTGATGAACCATGGTCAGAAAACTCAGGCGATTGACAAGAAAGTCTTTGCCATGACTCAGCATGGTGTTACCTTCCATGTTGTAGCTGTTCGCCTGTGAATAGACCTTTTCATTTAAGGCCTCATATGCGGAACGATTATAGGCAAAGGATGGAAGGTGCTGCAGGGTATGGATTGCCTCCAAGAGAAGCGCCCGGCCGGCAGGCGCCAGCAGCAGAGGAATATCAGGGTCTGGTCCAACACTCAATATGAGGCGACTGTCCGATAAAAAAGATTTAAGATCCATATGAGTCATGGCCTGCCTGAAAATACCCGGATCAAGTTCAAAAACCACAAGATGGCGTATCTGTTTTCTTTTTTTGAGAATCGCAATAGGTGAATACCCCAGCCCCATGCCAAGGTGAATCACAATGCCGGTTGAATCTTCCGGAACCATTTCCAGAAACAGGGGGATTTCCTCCTCCGGATTTTGAGCATGATGAATGGTGATTTCAGATCCTTCTGCATTGATCGCTTTGATATTTAACTTTTCGTTTGGCGACAGAAAAATTTCTCCTGTGAGGTCGGAGGATTCGGTCATGGTATTGTATACAATCGGATGGTGCTTTTTCAGGACACTCAGATTTGATTCATAGTAATCAGGTAAATCCGCTTTCATTATATTCTCCTATGATTGAAGGTGTGGCTGACCACGCCTGAAAACCTCAGGTGCGGAAAAAATTTCCCGCCAGATTCATCGAAGATTTGGCAAAAACGATCATGATTTTTTAGCAAAAAGATTGACACTTGACGATTATTACATGTTTAAAGGTTAAATCGGAGGCGATACGATTTAACTTTAACTTTATCTTAAGTTTTTTCAGCAATGATCGTGCCAATACCGGCAGGTATGTTTTTTGCTAAGCTATCCGGAAAACTGTTTTAATTTTTTTTTATAAAAGTACAAACAGGTTACTGATCAATGACATCCATATCTGAACTGTTTCAAATTGCTGTCGGACATTACCGGGTCGGTCGTTTTCAGGATGCGGAAGCTGCATGCCACAGCGCACTTGCGGTCAGCCCTGAGAATGATGCGGTTTTACACCTCCTGGGACTGATTGCGCATCAAGCCAGTCATTACGACAAGGCTCGCTGTTTCATTGAAAAGGCCATTCGCCTGAATCCCTCACCGGCGGGCTATTACAACAATCTTGGGTTGATTTTTGCGGCCCTTGGAGACCCCGATCAAGCTCTTCAGGCATATTTTCAGGCAATCCACTTGAATCCGAATTTGGCGCAAACCCATTCCAATATCGGGAATATCATGTTTGGAAAAAATGATATTCATTCAGCCATCGCCCATTATGAGCAGGCTGTACGGGTAGATCCGGAATATGCGGAAGCCTGGTATAATATAGGTTTTGCGTTGACCCGGATGGGTCGGATTCCCGATGCCATCGATCGATACCGGGAGGCGGTGCGGCTGCAGCCGGAATATGCGGAAGCCCTGTTCAATCTGGGGAGCCTTCTGCTGAATGCGGCCCAACCGGAAGATGCACGGCTTGTGCTTGAAAAACTTGTCTCCATAAGACCGAATCATTTCATGGCATGGAACAACCTGGGAAGTGCGTATAATGATCTTGGATATCGGGATCAGGCAATCGAGAAATACCAGCAGGCTATTGAAGTTCAGCCTGATTTTTCAGCAGCCTACTATAATCTGGGGATTGCCTTGGCGGAAAGCGGAATGCCGGAAATCGCCATGGAGAATTACAAAAAGGCGGTTCACTTCAAGCCCGATTATGCCGAGGCATACAGCAACCTTGGCAATCTGCTGAAGGATGCGGGCAAGATTTCTGATGCACTCGACCATTATCAGCGAGCGATTCAGATAAATCCGGCCTATGTCGAAGCCTGGTATAATATCGGGGTTGTTTATCAGGACGATAGAAACTTTGATAAAGCCCTGGCCTGTTATCAAAAAGCAGTAGAACTCAAACCAGATTATGCGGAAGCCCACTGCAACCAGGCATTTATATATTTTTTACAGGAAGATTTTACCCGGGGATGGAAAGCATATGAATGGCGTTTTTTGCGGGAGGACAAAATCCATGTGTATCCGCGCATGCTGAATGTGCCCGGATGGGATGGCTCTGATTTCAATGGCAAGCGGCTGTATGTTCATTATGAACAGGGGATAGGAGATACCCTGCAGTTTATTCGATACCTGCCGATGATCAAAGCCCGGGGGGGGAGGGTCTTGTTCGAGACACAAAGGCCCCTTGCCGGTCTTCTTCAGGGATTTCCGGGAATCGATGAACTGATTACACCGGATAACAAGATTGAACCGTCGTTTGATTTCTGCCTGTCGCTGTTGAGTAGTCCCGGCATATTTAAAACAACACTGGAAACAATTCCGGTCCGCATTCCCTATCTTTTTGCGGACAAAGAAAAAACAGCGTACTGGAAACAGAAAATTTCCGGAACCGGCTTTAAAATCGGTATTGTATGGGCTGGCCGGCCTCAGCATAAAAACGATGCCAACCGTTCATGCTCTTTAACAGAGTTTCTGCCAATTGCCCGTATTCCCGGTGTTCGTTTGTTTGGCCTGCAAAAAGGAGAGGCTGCAAATCAGGCGGACAATCCATCTTTAAAAATATTGGAGACCAACCTGGGAGAACAATTCAAGGATTTTACGGACACAGCCGGTGCGGTTGAAAATTTGGATTTGGTGATATCCGTGGATACCGCGGTTGTGCATCTGGCTGGAG
>CAMBQS010000373.1 GCA_945870015.1 Desulfocicer vacuolatum DSM 3385 | reverse complement strand
TCCTGATAGATTATTCCCTTTTAGATAAAATACAACATGATTGGCAGGGTGAGGCCAAAACAGCGATTACAAATGCATATTGGTCCGGCTGATTCCAGGGCTTTTGAAATCGGCTCCTGTGTTCTTACTTTGCCCAATTTACAACTTTTAAATTTGTAATCCGTTTGAATTCCGTATCGTTATTTGTCACTATCGTTAAATTTTGACTCATTGCATGAGCAGCAATGAATAAATCGAGCGGACCGATTGGTTTTCCAATATTTTCTAATTGGTGACGAATTTGACCATAGGTTTTCGCTGCTGCTGCATCATAGGGAAGAATTTCAAGAGGAGCGATAAATTCATCCAATCGGATTTGATTTTTTTTCCCTTGTTTGCTTTTTGCTATCCCATACTGCAATTCAGAAATTGTAATCGTTGAAACTCCGATTTCACCTACTCTTATTTTTTTGAATTTATGGATTACATCAGATGGGCGTTCATTCATAATATAGATACAAATGTTGGTATCAAGCAAATATTTCATCCAATCCTGCCCTTTTTTGCTGGTTTTTGGGTTGATTCCTTTTGGCTATAAATGGTTCCTCATACTTCATTATGTTTTGTTCCCAAATATCCCAAAGAGAGTTCTCCTTAGGTATTAGTAAAACACCTTCTGAAGTTTTTTTAATATACACCTCATTACCATCAAAACGAAAGGCTTTCGGAAGGCGGACAGCTTGACTGCGCCCATTAATAAATATTTTGGCCGTTTCCATATTTCTCTCCATCAAAATCAAGATTATAATTGAAATATATATTTTTTGATATATATCTATTAACAAAAATGTCAAGATAAATATCAGACTGAAAACCTTGAAATGATCTGGGACGAACTGAATGTCCGGTTACTTTTCCACTCTGTCCCTCCGGGACAAGATAGCATCCGGATCGATCTCGCCCAGATGGTTAAACACGTAATCCGGCTGATACGGGAACCGGTTCATGATTTCCTGTGTGCTTACGCCGGATAAAACCAGGCAGGTGGTCATCCCGGATTCCAGACCGCCCATGATATCCGTATCCATCCGGTCGCCGATCATGAAACAGTTCGCCGAATGCACCCCCAGTTTTTTGCGGGCCAGAAACATCATCACCGGATTCGGCTTTCCCAGAAAATAAGGCGTCACCCCGGTAACTTTTTCAATGGGAGCAACCAGGGCGCCACATGCCGGAACCGGCCCTCTCCGGCTGGGCCCGGTTAAATCCGAATTGGTCGCGATGAATTTTGCTCCTTCCTGAATCAGGAGCGTGGCTTCAATTATTTTCGCATAATCATACTCCTCGGTCTCGGCGATAATCACATAATCGGGATTTTTGGATGTTATTTCAATACCCGCTTTTGCGAGCTCGGCAAGAACGCCTTTGCCTCCGATCACATATGCAGAACAGCCGCCGGGTCTTTGCACCTTGAGAAAGCTCGCGGTTGCCATAGCCGAGGTGTAGAAGCAGTCCTCTGTGACATCGATTCCCATGTTCAAAAGCCGGTCTCTCAGTTCCGCAGGGGTGTAATAAGAGTTATTGGTCAGGAACAAAAACTTATAACTGCTCTGCATGAGCCGGTCTACAAACTCTTTTGCTCCGGAAATCAGTCTGGAGCCGGTATATACGACCCCGTCCATATCCAGGATAAATGATTTCTGGTAGGTCCGGTTATCCAAAATATTCAAATCCCCTTTTTTTCTCATTATCCATTGTTACAGGCCTTTATCCGGTACAAGATTATAAAAATACCGCATCACATCCGTCCGGGTGATGATTCCGATAATTTCCTCATTCTCGATCACGGGTATCCTTCCAATATCATGTTTCACGATCAGGTTGGCCGCTTCTGCCGGGCTTTTGCCGGAAGCGATGGTGATAATCTGATCCCGGCTCATAAACGCTTTCACCGGAGAGTCGATCTGATTTTCTCTTTTCAGCTTCCGGAAATCCCGCCTTGAAATAATACCGACCAGTTTTTTGTCATCCACGACCGGTAATCCGGAGAAACCCTTTTCACGCAGGATCATTGCAACCTTTTTCATGGATGTGTCGGAGGATACACTGACAATCGGATAGGTCATCAGCTCCTGAAGAGAGGAGGGCTGGTGATCTTTCCGGATCTGTTCGATCAGCATCGCTCTTACCTCACCCGGCTCCAGGGACTTGATCATTGCAGAGCCAGCACCGGGGTGACCGCCTCCTCCCAGACCCCGTAAAATCGACCCCATGTTCAGCTCATCGGTATTGCTTCTGCCGATAACAATACACACTTTCCGGTTTTTTTCAAAGAATATCCCGAATGCCGCATTCACATTGACGATTTCCCGATACATGTTGACCACAATGGAGAGATTGCCGACATGCCCCTCCACCTCCAGGATGTTGCAACTGATGGTATGCTGATTGATTTTAATCCGCTCGGCAGATTTCAACATTTCAAAAAGGATATTTTTCTGCTCTGCATTATAAGCTGGTTTCAGAAATGAATTGAGTACGATCAGATCCGCATTCTGTTCCAGCAGATACCCGGCAGCATAGGCATCCGCGGCTGTGGTAGACGGGAAAAAAAGGCCTCCAGTGTCTTCATAAATCCCTGCCAGAAAAAGAGTCGCCTGGACAGGTGTCAGCTTTTTCCCTTGTTCCCGGATCTGCTCGGTCATCAAGGTGATGGTGGCTCCTGTTTCTCTCACACATTTCCAGGTTGCAGCAATCTCACAATCTCCGGGATGGTGGTCCCACACAAATATATCCAGATCCGTCCGATTCCTCAGAGGTTCAATATGGTCGAGCCGGCTCCAGGAATTTGTATCTACAATGATCAGTTGCTGCACCAGGTTGAAATCGATTTCCTGGGGGGATTTGATCTGGAATAGTTCCTTGTGCAGGGCCAGAAAGTTTTTCACATTGGGATTGATGGTCTTGGAAAGCACCGGAACCGCATCCGGATATAAAACCGTTCCAGCGACCACGGATGCCAGTCCGTCAAAATCCGTACCCTTGTGAGATGTTATGATTTTCAAGTGTGTCCTTTCAGCAAGCAATACTTTGGTTTCTGTTGAATCTGGTTGACCGGTTTTCGGTTGACGGTTTCCGGTTGACGGTTAAAAAAGTATTAATTTGACAACACAACAATGTAGGTTGTGAATATTGCATTCTACCAATTTATTTTTGAATGGTAAAGCATCTTGAAAAACTTTCGAATTCCCTATTGACAGATAAATAGCTTGATAAGAAATTGAATTGCAAGTTATGTAATTATGTAATTCATAAGGAGCCCTGAAAGATGAAAAGTACGATAACCTCTAGAGGCCAAACAGTGATTCCAGCCGAAATCCCTCGGCGTTTCAAGCTAAATCCAACCAAAAAGCTGGAGTGGATTGTGGACCAGGATGGAATCAGGGTTGTGCCTATAGTTGAAGACCCCATTAATGCCTTTCGAGGACGTGGCAAAGGTGGCTCTGTTGAAAGACTCCTGCATGATCGCAAACAGGATCGTATGCGAGAATGAAACGGTATCTGCTGGACACATCTGCTTTTCTTGCTCTCCGAGATATTGGAGCCAGCGCCATTTTAAATGATTGCACGCTGGTTCATAAAGATCCTGAATTCGAAGCTGTGACTTGTGATCAAATGTGTCCCCCCTATAAAAAATAAAGACTCTTTTTTCTTGCCATCAACC
>CAMBQS010000372.1 GCA_945870015.1 Desulfocicer vacuolatum DSM 3385 | reverse complement strand
AATGCGGAGCCTGGAAAAGAGATGAATACGACAAAAGATATAATCATGAGATGGGTGCTGATGATTTTTCTGATGCTCCTGTCCGGCTGTTCAACCCTGATGGGGGATGATGGCCCCCGGGTGATTCCCGCGGAGGGCCAGGACAGACTCAATCAGTTCTATGCCTCCATACCGCCATCCGAAGGATCATTATGGACCGATTCAGGAGAAATGCTGTTCATGGACAACCGGGCCAGACGAATTGGGGATACGGTCATTGTTGATATTGTTGAGAATGCCTCCTCAAAAATGGATGCCAACACCTCCACGTCCGGTGAATCCACCCTGAATTATGATGTGGACGGTCTGACCGGGGCCGCCAATATCAATAAAAATCTGGGAGCCGGCCAGTTGTTCAAAGTCGGCGCCACCTCGGAATGGAAAGGCGCCGGTGCCAGCGACCGGAGCGGCCAGCTCACGGCATCGGTCGGCTCGATCGTGACCCAGGTTCTTCCCAATGGAAACATTGTCGTGAATGGACAGAGGGAGATGACGGTGGACAATGAAACCCAGACGATCAAGGTATCCGGAATCATCCGGCCGGAAGATATCAACCAGGACAATCGGGTAACATCCACTTTTCTGGCGGAAGCCAAAATTGAATATATTGGAAACGGAGTGCTGGCGGATAAGCAAGCCCCTGGCTGGGGCGTCCGTGTCCTGGATAAAATCTGGCCGTTTTAACCCAAGCCTCAAAAAAGGGGAAAAGAATGCATAAAAGAGCCATTGGAAACCCGATCCGGAAATATATCTGTCCTGTCATGGCGTTTTTCATTTTTTGGGGTAGTTTTTCAAATGCATACGCTGTCAGAATCAAGGAGCTTATCGCCATCAGAGGAGTACGGGAAAACCAGTTGATCGGTTATGGACTGGTTGTGGGTTTAAACGGAACCGGTGATAAATCCGGATCTGAATTCATGGTTCAATCTCTTGCCAATATGATGGAACGGATGGGAATTCATGTAACCAAAAATCAACTGAAAGTCAAAAATGTCGCGGCTGTCATGGTCACGGCCAAACTTCCTCCTTTTGCACGGGTCGGGAACCGAATTGATATCATGGTTTCCTCGGTAGGAGATGCAAAAAGCCTTGCCGGCGGCACCTTGCTGCTTACTCCTCTTAATGGAGTAGATGGCAAGGTATATGCATTGGCCCAGGGGGCGCTGGCTCTGGGTGGAGCCGGTGCAGATGGAGCCACCAAAAATCATCTGCTGGCTGCCAGAATTGCCGGAGGCGCCAGTATTGAAAAAGAAATCCCCATGCAGTTGAACGGAAAAAAAGAATTGATTTTCACCCTGTTCAACCCGGATTTTACAACCGCACTTCGAATCACCGAAACCATCAACCAGACACTTGAAAAAAAACTGGCGCAAGCCCTGGATTCCGGAACAATATCCCTGGCTGTCCCGAAAGAGATGGGAAAAGATGTTGCCTCCTATATATGCAAGATTGAAAACCTTGAGGTTGTGCCGGATACGGTCGCCACGATTGTGGTGAATGAGAAAACCGGAACCATCGTGATCGGAGAAAATGTCAGAATCTCCACCGTTGCCGTGTCCCATGGAAATTTGAGTATCACCATAAAAGATCATGAAGAAGTTTCCCAACCAAACCCGCTGGCTCAGGGTCAAACCGTCACCCTGAAAGAAACCAGTATTGAAATCAAGGAAGATGAAAGCAAGGTCATTCTTGTTCCGGAAGCCTCCACCATCGGAGAGCTTGTCAGAGCATTGAATGCAATCGGGGTTACCCCGCGGGATCTGATCAGCATCTTTCAGAGTATAAAGGCTTCCGGAGCACTCCAGGCCAATCTGGTGATCATTTAAACAGGAGAAAAATCGTTCATGGAAATTCAACCCAAAATTGAATCATGCAAACAACTGAAATCATTAACCACAACAGGCCATTCTTCGGAGAATGTCAAATTGAAACAGGCTTGTGCGGATTTTGAAGCGATCCTTCTGGATTCCATGTTTCAGTCCATGAGGAAAACACTTTCCGGGGATGATATTTTTGGAAAAAGCCTGGGCCGGGATATTTATGAATCCATGTATTACACTCAAATCTCAAAAGAGCTTGCCTCAGAAGGCAATGGCCTGGGTTTAGGAGATATTCTCTACAAGCAATTGAGCAGCCGGATTGGAAAAAATCCGGATCAAGGGGCTATCCCCGGACCGAGTCATGATAATCCACTTCAGAAATACGGAAAATACTCCGATAAAAGTATTGATGCTTTATAGAGGAGCGTTGCAATGGAGACTTCAGTCAACGATATTGAAACTTTATTTTATCAAAAAATAGAAACCTATGAAGAACTGGTTGATATTTTTACCCAGGAAAGAAAGAGTCTGGAAGCTGCGGATATTGAAGCCATGTGGCGATATTCCGACCAGAAGCAAAAAATATCAGCCCGGATTATTGAAATCCGTACGCGCATCCTTGCCATTATGAGCAAGTTTGGAATTCTTCATGGAATGAATCCAACCACATTTCACACGCCTAAAATCATCTCCCTGGTACCGAAAAAACAGGGACAAAATCTTCAGAAAATCTATGTCGCACTGATTATGATAAAAAATAAAGTCCGCCTCCTGTCTGAAGAAAACAAGAAATTCGTAGAAGACTATCTGGGAATCCTGGACGAGCTTATCGGAATCATTACCAATGCCGGAAAACCAAAATCCTTGTATGACCATAAAAGCAACTGCAATACCGGGAAAAAAACCAATCTGTTGCTGCACAAAGAGGTATAGCCATGTCAGGCCTGTCATCCGTACTTAATACGGCAAAACTTGCATTGAATGCACAGCAGATTGGCCTGACTGTTGCTGGTCACAATATTGCCAATGTCAATACAGAGTCCTTCAGCCGTCAGAAGATTGGTTTTTCAGCCACAGATCCGCAGAAATTTGGCGGACATCTTCTGGGCAGCGGTGTTCAAATCGACACCATTCAAAGAATAAACAATAAATATATTGAAGAGCGTCTTGTAAATCTGAAATCAGACCTGGCTGCCAATGAAGAAAGCACAGCCTATATTCAAATCCTGGAAAGCAATTTCAGTGAAAATTCCGAAACCAGCATCAGCACGATCATCTCTGAATTCTGGAACTCATGGCATGACCTGTCAAACAACCCGATTGGAGCATCAGAGCGTCTGCTGGTTTATGAAACAGGGGTACTGGCAGCAGACCGGATTAGCAGTTTACATGATGATCTGGCACAAATGGAAACGGATTTAAGCAGAGAAATCGTAAGTGTTCTTCCGGAACTGAACCGGTTATCCGCTGATCTTGCAGCGCTGAATTCCGATATCATCGGAAGTGAAGCAATCGATACGGCAAATGATCTGAGGGATCAGAGAAATGCCCTGGTAACCGATTTATCCAAACTCATCGGGATCAAAACATTTGAACAACCCAACGGATCACTGATTGTCACAACCGGGAGCGGGTATTCACTCGTAAACGGGGTTGATTCCTTTGATCTGACATCAACAGAGGGTGAAGTACAATATGAGACTCCCTATGGAGGAACAATTGCCATCACCGATCAGATTACCGGAGGCTCCATCGGAGGGTGGCTGGAAATACAAAAGGAAGTGATCCCGAAATATAAAACCGAACTGGATGTCATGGCTCGCGAATTGATCTGGGCTGTCAACCTGCAGCACAGTCAGGGTGTCGGAGAGGAATATTTTTCAATGCCGGTTACCGGTAC
>CAMBQS010000371.1 GCA_945870015.1 Desulfocicer vacuolatum DSM 3385 | reverse complement strand
GATGAAGAGGTGTTTGTACCGTATAAACAAGATAACAAGCTGAAAAATTCCAGAAATCCAAATGCATCCTTTATCTATAAAAAAGGAGACTGGCGGTATCTTCAAACCGGCAGTTCCGGCACAACCTTTTTTTCGCCGCTTTTTGATATCTTCATGAAGAATCATCGTGAGCCCCTGATTATCATCACAGACGGTGAAGTTTATGATCTGGATAAGCTGAAATACTACCCGAAAACACTTTGGGTACTCACCGGCAACAGGGAAAAACCATTTCAGCCCCCATTCGGGAAAGTGGTGATGATTCATGGATAAAATCACAACAGCAAATGAAGCGGAAGATATTTTTATCAGAGGCTGCAAGGAAAAATCTTTTCATCCTGAAACCGGTCTGGATACCTTGATCCGGCTCAAGGCTTATGAAACCATCTATCGTTCCGGCATCTACTGGCCGGAGTTCGATCATGCCAAGGCTCTGGATGCATTGGTTGAGTGGAATAACCCTGAATATATCTACCGGGCCGGAAAATTCTGGAATCGCTTTGACACCCGAAAAGGTCTGGATGCCCTCATCTCCATGAAAAGCGCCAGATTCATTTACTACTCCGGTCTGGAATGGAAGCAGTTTGACTTTCCTAAAGGATTGGATGCCCTGATTCATCTGCAAAACAGCGAGTTCCTGTTTTATGCAGGCGTCCACTGGAAAACATTTGACACGGTAAAAGGCGGAAAAGCTTTGATCCATCTGAAAGATCTTCCGTTTATCTATAAGGCCGGAGCTATGTGGAATCAGTTTGACTATGAAAACGGTTGGCGGGAACTGGAGCGTTCTGTCCGGGAAGGGAGCAAATGGCGCGGTGAGGCTTTTGAGAATCAAAAGTGGAAAAGCGCTTTGCACCGGATCTGGCGGAACATCTGTACAAACCAGTTGCAAAGAAAGTAGTTTTTCAGAAAATACGTTTGCCGAACAACGATACGGCCAGATCAACCGCTGTTTTGGCGGTCTGGTTGCAATGGTCGATGATTGGATTGATCTCGACAATATCCATGGAACACACCAGTCCGGAATCGGAGATCACCTCCATCAGCAGATGCGCCTCCCGGTAGGTCAATCCTCCGGATACCGGGGTTCCGACTCCCGGGACTGCAATCGGGTCCAGACTGTCAATATCCAGGCTCACATGGATGCGGGAAAGATGATTCAGCCGCATCAGGGCTTTTCTGGCAATCACGTTCATGCCTTCTTCATCGATCTCTCTCATGGTGTAAACAGTGATACCGCTTTTTTTCAGATTTTCCCGCTCATTCTGATCCAGTTCCCGCACACCAATAAGAACGACATTGCCGGGTTTGACTTTTGCGCCTTTTCTGCCGATATTGACCAGTTCAGGCAGTCCCTGGCCGGTCAGCACAGACAAGGCCATGCCATGAACATTTCCGGAAGTGGATGTTGAAGGTGTATTAAAATCGCCGTGCGCATCTATCCAGATAACCCCGACCGTGGAATGATGAGATACACCGCCGATGGTTCCAATGGATATGGAGTGATCTCCTCCCAGAAAAACAGGTTTGCAGTTTTCCTCAATTGCCTTGCAGGCTTTCTGATAAGCGATTTCACAAACTTTACAGATTTCTTTGACCAGGGTATCTTCCGAGAGGGAATCCCGTACCGGCACCTGGATGTTTCCCTCATCTGTAACCGCATAACCCAATTCACGAAGACGGGACAGAAGGCCGGCATACCGGATTGCGCTGGGTCCCATATCCACACCGCGATGAGATTGTCCCAGGTCAACCGGGATGCCGATGATCCGGACAGATCCTTTCATAATGATTTCTTCTTTTTTCTGGCAAGGTTATTCCAGAGGTTGATCATGAAATCCTGAACATTTGTCAGGATGGCAACCGCCTGGGCAGAACCCCTGTTGGCAAGTTTATCTGCACTGAATTCCGTCATATCCACAATATAAAAATATACCGGCCTGATGGTTTTATCCTCCAGTACATGATAACTCGGGGTCATGTTTCCAAAGGCAATGGAATGGAGCTGTGTAGCCAGTGTGATCACGGTCGTTGCTTTTTTTGCATATGTCCGCATCACATCCTGTGAGGTGTAAACATCCGGAACAACTTCCGGAAGAGGGCCGTCATCCCGGATGGAACCAGCCAGGACATAAGGCACGCCCTTCTTTTCACAGGCATAGATGATTCCATCTTTCAATTTCAGTGTATCAATGGCCTTCCGGATGGAACCTGCATCCCGGACTGCATTCAGAATATCCAGATGATTATAATGGCCAAGTGGCTGCAATTCCTGGGTATAGATATCCTGTCCCAGACCGGTTTTAAAATAGGCTGCTTCAAGATCATGAGTTGCCAAAGCATTTCCAGCCAGCAGGGCGTGACAAAAGCCACCCTCGATCAACCCCTGCATTGCATCTCTGCTGTCTTTGTCAAAAGCCACAGCCGGTCCCAAAACCCACACAATATAGCCGTTATCCCGGTCATGTTTTAACAGTTCATAAAGCTGGTCGTAACTCCTGGAAAAAGGAGTTTCTCTTGTTCCACGCGTACGGAAAGAAAATTTGTCTCTGCTTTGTTCTGTTTTTTCATCAAAACCGGTTGTGTAAATAAGGATGCCGTCTTCACCGTTTTCGGTTCTGCCCATGACAACCGCATCCCCTTTTTTTAATCTCCTGGCCTCAACCACTTCGATCCGGTTGTTTTTCAGAACCATGACACAATCCATCCTGTTTTCCCCGGCAAGTATCCATTTGCCTTTGCCAAGGTGAATATATTCCGGATGATTGGATGTGGCATGAAACTGTTTGGGAGCAACGCCATTCCGGGGTGCGGGGAGAGTTGTAATTTTTGGCGCGTACCTGAGCTTTTCGGCTGAAAAATCAGGCGGTGTGTATCGGGGGAGCTGAAAGGCCAAGTGTATTCTCCTGTAATGGGTTGATCACGAATGGTCTTTTTTCACTCTTTATACACACTCTGACCGGAAAAGAAAAGACCCCCGAGCCAATTTCAAAAGTCTGTTGTTGTCGTTCCGGCGAAAGCCGGACACTAAGTAAAGCGTAACACTATCCAGTATTTTCAGCTCTTTTCTGGACATCGGCTTTCGCCGGCTTGACGCTTTTCAATCGTTTTGAAATTGGCTCCCCCTATTGTTTTAACAGATGCTGTTTGTCTGCCTGGCTTTGAATAAATGGGAACAGCCCGATTACAGGAGCTTCTCCATTGTTGATCCGATCCAGTTGCGCCTGCATATCCTTCACAATTTCTTCAGGTTCAAACACTTCCTGGGTGACAACGACAGGGGCCTGAACCTCTCGCAATTCCTTTTCAATATCTTTTGTGTCAACCACCTGCGAACTCACAATAATTGGACGGCCCAATGGACGGATAAAGTCATTCAACCGGGTGGTTTTCATTTCAGTGTCGCTCATTGGTTTCAGTTCCGCCGAAGAAATCCCGGGTACTCCAAAACAGATGACAATGAGGCAAATTACTGCAATTACGCAGACACTCTTGTTTTGTTGTTTTATGGTTTTCATTTGGTTTCTCCCTTTTCTTTTATGATTTTTATCAGATGCCCATGATTGGTTTGTTTCGTCATTTTCAGTTTACATAAAAGCAAACCATGTGCCAGCATCTTATCAAGTTGATAACATCTTGAAGCATCAGGGAAAAAAAACATTTGTTAAAAAAACAGAAGTTCACCAACTGGAAACTTTTGTTGCCTCCATGAGAATGATTATTT
>CAMBQS010000370.1 GCA_945870015.1 Desulfocicer vacuolatum DSM 3385 | reverse complement strand
GAACCATTGCTTGTGGATGTCGTAAGAATGCTCCACACCGGTCCGGCAGATGCTCCAAAACGCAGCTCTTTTCCTTCCAGATTGCAGGAAGATGAAACAGGCAACCCTTTAAAAGCCGCGGTTGGAGAACTCTCGAACCAGTTGGCTAAGCCGAGATTTACGATCAGCATAGCTGCCATGACGGTAAATACAACCGCCGCATGCCGCATTTTTCCGGTGATATGGCCGAACATCCAGACACTCGCCATGGGAATCAAAGGGATGCAGACACTTTCGATGACATTGGTCCAGAATCCGGGATTTTCAAACGGGTGAGCCGAGTTCGGTCCGAAAAAACCGCCGCCGTTGGTGCCAATCTGTTTAATCGCTACAAAAGCGGCTACCGGACCCCTTGCAATCGTCTGAATTGCACCCTCAAGCGTTGTTGCCATTGCTGCACCTTGCAGCGTCATGACCACTCCGGACAGAACCAGGATCGCGGCAACACAGGCTGAAAGAGGAAGGAGGATAAGGACGGTTGCCCTCATGAGATCTCTGTAAAAGTTTCCTAAGATGGCACTGCCCGTCAACCCCCTGGCCAGCGCAGCGAGCGCGGCAATCCCGGTGGCTGCCGAAACGAATTGCAGCCACATCAAACCCAAAAGTTGCGAGAAGTAGCTCAGGGATACCTCGCCGGAATAATGCTGAAGATTTGTGTTGGATGTGAAAGAGGCCACTGTATTGAAGATCAGGCTCGGTTCCAGGACTCCTTTGCCGTCCGGGTTAAGTGGAAGGGCCTGCTGAAACGCAAGTATGGCATATACAACGAAAAACATGATCGCATTAAACAGGAGCATGGACAAGGAATAACGTTTCCAGTCCTGCTCCTCAAACATGATCCGGCCTCCAATTTTCTGAAAGACCGACTCGATGTTTCTGCGAAACCGGCCATTGTTTTCAACAGGGTTCATGGCCCACGTCATGGTTTTTGCCAAAGGCCATGACAGAAACGCAGGAACCAGAAAAATTCCAACAATAAATAATATTGACATCTTCTTCTCTCCGCTGTCTTAAAATTTTTCAGGCACGATAATGGCGTAAAGCAGATACACCATGCACAGGAGCAGTATTACTCCGGCAAAATACAACATGATTTCCTCCTATATCCTGTCCAGGAGAGTAGTCATCCACGCCAGAAGAACAAAAATCAGCAACCCGAGAACAAGATAACACAACAGTAGCATTGTTTTCCTCCTTATGAACTTTGAATATCATTCGAAACCGGCCGGTTTTCACTCAATGGCAGCGTAAAGCGGAAAGTCGATCCCTTGCCCGGCACGCTTTCAACCCGGACATCCCCGCCATGCGCCTGGACGATCTCCTTTACAATTGCCAATCCCAGGCCGATACCGGATTTTTCATCCTGGCCGGGTACGCGGTAGAACTGTTCGAACAGGTGATCCAGGTGTTCAGCGGGAATTCCTTTTCCAGTGTCTTTGACAGTAAAAACAAACTGATTTTCTTCGGGAAAAGCATGAACAGACACTGAACCACCAGGATCCGTGAAGCGAAATGCGTTGGAAATCAGGTTTGTGAAAACATGGCGTATCTTTTCCTGGTCTGCCATGACATCAGGAGCATCATCCGGGACTTCATTCACCAATGTCAGTCCCTTGTCCCTGGCCACTACAAAAAAAGGTTCAATAACATCCCGGACCAGCTTTTTCGGTGATACCGGGGCAGGGGTGACACTGGTCATTTTTGACTTGAAACGGTTGAGATCGAGCAGATCGCCCAGAATATCAACAAGACGCTCTCCTTCTTCCCGTGCGGCAACCAGCAGTTCGGTCTGTTTCTCATTGAGCAGTCCCACCTTTTCTTCAAGGAGGAGATGGATGGACATTCGCAAGGAGGTCAATGGCGTTTTTAACTGATGTGAAACCGTGGAAACCACGTCACGTTTCAATTCCAGTTGTTCGTGAATCTGGGTGACATCTTTCAGAATCAGGGCGACACCTAATGGCTGCCGGCGATCCTTACCGGTTCGTATCGGCACGGCAAGCGGTTTGAAAAAGTATTCATGATTTTCCAGGAACCGTTGAACATATCCGTCTCCGGTTTCGTTTTCCACGATGCGATCTTCATCCAGTGCCTTTTGAATCAAGCCGGGCAGCCATTCGTATCCCAGATTGTGGATCAGAACACCCCGCTTCAGGCCGAAATGCCGGTTTGCTGCCTCAGTGGAAACTTCAACCCGTCCTTCCAGATCCAGCATGGCAATGGCATCCGGAAGTGCTTTGAACACCTCTTCGGTTGCCCGCTGTGTCCGCATCAGGTTGATTCTTTCTTCATTGCGGGTTTGTCTCAGTGCGGCGGCCATCTCGTTAAAGGATTCTGAAAATCGTCCGATCTCATCCCTGGATTCGACTTCCAGTACCAGATCGATGTTCCCCTGTCTGATTTCGTTGGTGGATTCAATCAGCCGGTTGATCGGAATCAGAATCCATCGATGCACCAGATAACTGAACAGAAGCGCCAGAAAGGCGGATATGGCGATTGCGATCAACATACGCTGGTGTGTGACATCGGCAAGATCTCTTGCAGCATTGTTTGCCTCGCTCATATTCGTCTGGTTCATCACCAGTATTTCCTGGGCCAGGCTCTTGATCTCCCGGAACAACGGCTGGAGAACGAAAAAATACTGGTTTTGCCGCCTCTGCAAGGAGAGTTCCGTATGGATAACAAGGGGAATTCCTTTCCGGTATTTATCGAATAACTGCCTGATCTGCTGTGATTTTTTCAGTTCACCGGGAAGAGTGATATTGTTCAGCTCCATATCGAGCGCTTTCCGAAACCGGGAAGCGAATTCCCGGATCAACCGGTTTCCCTCTGATTCATTGCCGGTGAGTGTATACAGAATACCGCTGTCCATCCGTTCCAGGGATTCCTTCATATCCTGACAGGCCACCACACTTTGGTAGTTTTCCCTCATGATCACATCAATGGCCTGGCCGAGATTTTTGATCTGGGAAATGGTCAGCATACCGATTACAAAGATGACGGCGAGCAGGCTGCCGAATCCAAGCATAAGTTTTTGTTTGATACCAATCATCTGTTTGATCTCCATTTATGTCTGCAAACTTAGCATATTGCATGCCAGGTTATAATTTGTATGGATTTCAATAAAATAGTTATTCGCATCCCTGACCGGGGATTGTGATGGGCAAGGAATGGGCGGAAACAGCCTTGTAAAAAACAAGGTCATCCATGAACGGCAAAAAGGAGGGTATCAGATATTGTATTGTTTTCTTTTGTGCCAGAGGGTGGCTTGATCAATACCCAGGATGTCGGCTGCCTTCTGGAAGGTCTTGGTGGAAGCGATCACCCGTCGGATATGGTTTTCCTCGATCACTTTCAATGCAACATGATCACCGATCTGCACAGAGGGCGTGGAAGGTGAAATGGATCGGGGGAGGTGTTCCGGCTCAATAAATTCCGTCCTGCATAATATGGCTGCCCGCTCGACCACATTACGTAATTCCCGGATGTTTCCGGGCCAGGAGTAGTGTTTCAGGGCACTCATGGCCTCAGCGCTGAATCCCTTGATAAGCTTGTGATTCTGAGCTGTAAAAAAAGTCAGCATCTCTTTTGCCATTGGATCAATGTCGTCCGGCCGATCGGCCAGGGGAGGCAGGTCGATCTGGATGGTGTTGAGCCGATAGTACAGATCTTCCCGGAAATGACCTTCTTTTACCGCCTTGTCCATATCCGTGTTTGTAGCGGTAATGATGCGCA
>CAMBQS010000369.1 GCA_945870015.1 Desulfocicer vacuolatum DSM 3385 | reverse complement strand
TCACCGATTGCGATGTTTGCTGATTTCTTGATATCTGCTTTGTTGATAACTTTGCCGGACACATCAGACCCTTTCATGGTTACAGAACCCATGTTGGCAGTTGCGTCTTCACCGATTGCGATGTTTGCTGATTTCTTGATATCCGCCTTGTTGATAACCTTACCGGATACATCGGAATCTTTCATGGTTACAGAACCCATGTTGGCCTTAGCATTCTCGCCGATTGCGATGTTTGCTGATTTCTTGATATCCGCCTTGTTGATAACTTTACCGGATACATCAGAATCTTTCATGGTTACAGAACCCATGTTGGCCTTAGCATTCTCGCCGATTGCAATATTTGCTGATTTCTTGATATCCGCCTTGTTCACAACCTTTCCGGATACGTTGGATTCCGCAAAAGAAACGGAAGCAGTTAAAAAAAGAACTCCAATTGCCATTGTGATCACTTTCTTCATGACTTTTTCCTCCTGTTATTTGATTAAAGTTTGGATTCTGGCCTGTCTGATTAAAATTGTCGGATACTGTTCGTATCTTTTTTGCCAGTATGGCTGATCTTATACTCCAGGAATTTTAAAAATGCAATGAAATGAATCACCCGAATGATATGAAATCTGCTACATGAATCTTTTTTTCCAACCATTATAGATCGTCCAAATTTAAAAGTCCAATCCAATGTCATTCGAGATGGGACAATATGACGAATTGCTTTTTTCTGATATAACTGGTAATAATAAAAATAAATTCAGCCTGTAAGATCAGGTGCCGTCAAACAAAAAATACAGGAGATACATTGAAAGCAGAAAATGAAAAACCATGGAAAATCCTGATTGCCGATGATGAAGAGGAGATTCATCAGATCACCAAAATGGTTCTATCCGATTACTCTTTCGACGGCCGACAGCTTGAATTTATCAGCGCATACTCAGGCAAAGAGACAAAAGAACTTGTTAAAAAATATCCGGATATCGCTATTGTCCTCTTAGATGTGGTGATGGAAACTGAAAATGCCGGGCTGGAGGTTGTCCAATATATAAGAAAGACTTTATTCAATAAATTTATCCGTGTCATTCTTCGGACCGGTCAACCCGGGAAAGCGCCTGAACAGAATGTCATTATGGAATATGACATTAATGAGTATAAAGAAAAAACGGAACTTACGTCCAGAAAACTATATACAACCGTTACGGCATCACTGCGAGCTTATAAGGATCTCATCACAATTGATAAAACAAGACGGGTTCTGGAGCTGGTTATCCAGTCATCCGAACATATTTTCAGCAACAACTCTTTGGAAAATTTTACCGCCGGCGTCCTGAACCAGATATCATCCATCCTGAATCTGGATAAAAACATATCCAATTCAGAAGCTTCCGGTTTTGCTGCCTTGCTTGAAAACCATAGCTTCTCTATCCTGGCCGGAACCGGCGAGTTTAAAAATTTGGTTCATCAGGATGCCCGGGAAACTCTCCCCAAGTCCATTCAAGATCAGCTAAATATTGTACTTGAAAAGAAAAAAGGAATATTTATCGAAGACGCCTACATCGGCTTTTTTTGTACAAAAACAGGAGCTCAAAATTTCATCTATCTGAATGGTTGTAAGAATCTGACGGAGATGGAGAGAGATTTGATCAGAATTTTTTCTTCAAATGTTGCAATCGTTTATGACAATATATATTTATCCCAGGAAATTGTAGATACACAAAAAGAAATTATTTTTACTCTGGGCGAACTCGTTGATACCCGTTCCAAAGGACTTGCCAACCATGTCCGAAGAGTTGCTGAATTTTCTTTCCAGATGGCACGGTTAGCAGGCATGGATGAACAAGAAGCAGAACTTCTGAAACTAGCTTCTCCCATGCATGATGTTGGGAAAATAGGGATTCCGGACGCAATTTTAAATAAGCCCGCAGCGCTCACGCTGGATGAATATGCTGTCATTCGAAAACATAGTGGAATTGGTCATGAAATCTTAAAAAATTCAAAGCGGAAAATTTTGCAAGCTGCAACCATTGTAGCCCAGCAACATCATGAGCATTGGGATGGCAATGGATACCCCCAGGGTCTAAAGGGAGAAAAAATTCATATCTACGGAAGAATTACAGGTCTTGCAGATGTATTTGATGCATTGAGTCACAGCCGTGTATACAAAAAAGCCTGGCCGCAAGATCAGGTCATTGAAAAAATAAAACAAGAGCGTGGAAAACATTTCGATCCAAACCTTGTTGATCTTTTTCTTGCAGATCCGAACCTCTTTTTTGATATTAACAAAAAGTATCCTGAATAGTCTATCCTTGTCCGATCCGGAAAATCCTTTCCTCCTGCATGCGATATGCCTGTTTTTCATCGATTCAGGATAGGAGGAAGGGGAATTAATTTTTTATTTCTATCCAGACAGGCCAGATGCAACTCGCACGAAACAGATGGTTTTTTTCCTCCTTTCCGCCAGGCCTCATGGGTCCAGATCATTCGATAATCACTACCTTGAGTAACCATTTTACCTGCTGTCATTTAATATGAAGATAGTCCACCAGCCACAGACTGAGTTGCGGCATATATGTAATGAACATGAGTGCAATAAAAAGAATGATCAGAAACGGAATGGTTGACCTATATAGTGTGAGAACCGATTTGTTGAACCGGAAGGATGCAATAAACAGATTCATACCAACAGGTGGTGTTGAATACCCGATTTCCAGATTGGTCAAAAAGATAATTCCAAGGTGTACAGGATTGATCCCATAGCTTTCCGCAATTGGGAGAATCAGTGGAACCGTCACAAGAATGGCTGAAAAAATATCCAGAACACATCCGACAATTAGAAGAAAAATATTCAGGGTAAGCAGGAACACAACCTTTGAAGTGATATAGCTTTGCATAAAATCAAGTATTAACATAGGAATTTCAGCATCAATCAGGTAGTTCGTCAAACCATATGCAGCACCTAAAATAACCAGTATTCCCCCTACCAGTATCATACTCCTTTTCATGATCGATGGAATCTGGGAAATCCGGATATCTTTTTGAATAAAAACCTCGATGATTAAAGCGTAGGCAACGGTGATCGATGCAATCTCTCCTAAGGTAAAAAAACCTCCATATATGCCCACAACCACGATAACAGGAATAAAAAGTTCCCACTTTGCCTGGTTTGCCGTCTTCAGCACTTCTGCAAAATGAAATTTTGTTTGAACAACCCCTCCCCTCTTCCCGATAAACATGCTGTATAAAGAGAGAAGCATAATGAGAAAAATTCCTGGGAGCAGGCCGGCAGCAAACAGTTGGTTTATGCTGGCTTCCGATACAACACCAAACAGAATAATGGGAAGGCTTGGAGGGAACAGAAGCCCGAGGCTCCCGGAAGATGTCAGCAATCCAAGAGAAAAATTCTCCGGGTACTTCTCTTTAATCATTGCCGGATATAGAAGACCGCCCAGGGCAATAATGGTCACACCGGAGGCTCCGGTAAAAGCGGTAAAAAACGCACACGTAACCAGTGCGACAATGGCCAGGCCGCCAGGCAGCCAACCTATAATTGCCCTGGAAAAATTCACCAGCCTGATTGAGGTTTTGCTTTCAGCAAGGATATAACCGGCAAAAGTAAACAAGGGTATGGTGTATAAAAGCGGCTGGCTGGAAAAATTACTGTAAATATCAACAATAATTGCTGCCAGCGGAATTCCCGTCATATAAAACCCAAGCATGGCAAATGCGGATAATACGATAAAAACCGGAGCACCCATGATTGCCATTAAAATGATCACCAGAACAATCAGTGTTGTCATCTTAT
>CAMBQS010000368.1 GCA_945870015.1 Desulfocicer vacuolatum DSM 3385 | reverse complement strand
CACATGCATGGCTTCTTTTTCCAGAAAACTCAATGGGATAAACAAAGGAAAATACGCATTTTTTACACCGGTTTGTTTAAACATGCTGTCCAGTGTTTTCATGATGTTTTCCCATAAGGCATATCCCCATGGTTTGATCACCATGCAACCCCGGACCGGGGATTTGTCCGCAAGATCGGATTCTTTTATAACCTGCTGATACCACTCAGGATAATCCTCAGATCGAGTTGGTGATATTGCGGTTTGTGTTGGATTTCCCATATTTTTCCTCATGTAATATTACCGACATTTGCCGGATGGAGTTTTGATTGTGTATGAAAAGAAACAAAGCCATATGACGGATGGCGCATACGGATATATAGTACCATGATTTTTTTGAAAAAAGAACTGTTATTCAAGAGGCGGAGGCAATTTATGATCGGCCTGATTTTTTTCATATTCAGAAAAGGCGTCAAGGAGTACCTCCACCAGTTTTTCCTGTGGGAACTTTTTGATGACTTTTCCTTTTTTAAAAAGAATTCCAATACCATCGCCGCCGGCAATACCGATATCCGCTTCTTTTGCCTCACCCGGTCCATTGACCACACAACCCATGATGGCGATTTTGACGGGCAAGGTGGAAAACATCACGGCTTTTTCAACTTTTTCAGCAATATCAAACAGATTGATATTGCATCGTCCACAGGTCGGGCAGGAGATAATCTCCGGCCCCCTTCTGCGGATCTCCAGGGCTTTTAAAATTTCATATCCCACCCGTATCTCCTCGACCGGGTCCCGGGTCAAAGAAACCCGGATGGTGTCGCCGATTCCTCTGGACAGGAGCATTCCGATGCCCAATGATGATTTTACAATTCCGGAATAGAGTCCACCAGCTTCTGTTACACCTACATGAAGAGGGATATCGGTTTTTTCGGAAAGAAGCTGATATGCGGCAACCGTCCGGTTTACATCCGATGCTTTTATTGAAATCTTGATTTGTGTAAAGTTCAGGTCTTCCAATATTGAAATGTTCCGCAAGGCGCTCTCAACCATGGCTTCCGCAGATGCGCCGCCATATTTTTCATACAGATCTTTTTCCAAAGATCCTGCGTTCACTCCGATCCGGATGGGAATGTTGTACTCACGGGCAACATCCACAACCGCCTTGATTTTTTTTTTACTGCCGATATTCCCGGGATTGATCCTTAATGCGTCTGCACCGGATTGTGTTGCCTGGATGGCCAGATGGTGGTCAAAGTGGATATCCGCGATAATCGGTATGGAGATCTGTTTTTTGATACTTTGGATGGCCAGAGCGGCTTCCTGATCCGGCACGGCAACCCGGATAATTTCGCACCCGGCTTTTTCCAGTCCGTGTATCTGGGTTACAGTCGATTCCACGTCCTCTGTATGGGTATTGGTCATGGACTGGATGGCGATGGGAGCCAGCCCACCGACCGGAACATTCCCAATCAGAATTTGTCTAGTTTTTTTTCGTTTGATTTGAAATGATTCTGGGGTCATAGAAGGTTTGCCTGTCTTTGATTCCGGATAAATGATTTATTCAGTGGGTATATGAAATATCCTGAACCTAACAAACAGATGCTGTTTGTTCAACCCCAATCTCCCATTTTTTCAAGAGTTGTATTTTTTTAATAATTGCTATATAAAAAGAATCTTCGTGTGTCATATATTTCATAATGTCTTAATCAAAACCGCCTTTCAAAAAAATCGCAACTTTATTATAATAATTCAAGAACGTAACCTGAAGAGGAGATAGACGATGAGTGAGTCCGGATCAAAAGCCAAGAAGAAAGAATATCACTCTCAGGATTCGCTGGACCCCAAGAGACGGGATTGTATTCTCGAATATTCAAAAAATGGAAAACTTCCCTGTGCCGTTGCATTTCAGATTGTTGAGAATATGGGCATGCCTGCGAATGAGATCGGGAAGTATACAGATCAGATGGATATCAGGATCGTGAAATGTCAACTGGGCCTTTTTGGACACCGCCCAGTGAAAAAAATTGTTAAAAGTGGAGAGCCGGTTGATGAACCTCTGAAAAAAGCCATCCATCAGAAAATCATCCGGAATAGACTGTCCTGCATCGATGCCTGGAAGATTGCTTCAGAATTTGGAATCGGAAAACTGGCTGTCAGCAGTGCCTGTGAAACCTTATCGATTAAAATCAATTCATGCCAGTTGGGGGCATTTTAATTGACTATTTCGCATAAAAGCAATCTGATTTTAACAAATCCAATTGTGTATGCTGTTTTTTTATTTGTTCTTCTGATCGGGATGTCCGTGCTTTTTTTATCCAGGGAACAGTTATTCGGACCGGATGCCCTGGACAGGATTATGGATAAAGGCGAGATCGTCGTCATCACAAGGAACAATGCCCATTGTTATTACATTGACCGGGATCAGGCAATGGGGTTTGAGCATGATCTGGTAAAGGAGTTTTCAGATTATCTGGGCGTGAAACTGAAAATCATTATTGCTCAGGAATGGGATGAAATGGTTTCCAGGCTGTTGACAGGGAATGCGGATATGATTGCAGCAAGCTTTCCAATCAGTCCAAAATGGGAAGATATGATCCTGTTTTCAGATGAATACATGACAATCCAGCAGCAGATTATTGTGAATCGGGATAACACTGAAATCAAAACCATCCATGACCTGGCCGGGAAAAAAATTCATGTTCGTAAAGGTACCGCATATCAGGCACAATTGGAAGAGCTGCAAAAGAAGGGGATGCAGATCGAGATTGATAGGCTGGAAAATATTCCCACTGCGGAATTGATCCAGAAGGTTGCCAGAAGGGAATTTGAGATCACCATTGCCGATAGTAATGTGGCGATGCTGAACCGCCGGTATTTTCCCCAGGCAGTCATGCGGGATGCGATCGGTGAAAAACAATCTCTTGCCTGGGCAGTTCATCCGGATGCAGATAAGCTTCTGAAAAAAATTAATGAATTTTTCATAAAAATAAAGAAAGATGGCATTTTTGAGCAGATTTACAATCGATATTACACGGATATTGAACAGTTTGATTATATTGATCTGCAAGCCTATCATCGGAGGCTGCAATCCAGGCTTCCCAGGTTTATCGCCATAATTAAAGAGGCAGCATCAAAATATGGTTTTGACTGGTGTGTAATCGCAGCCCTGATTTATCAGGAATCCCATTTCGAGGAGTGGGCAAAAAGTCCGGCAGGGGCGTATGGACTGATGCAGCTTACTCAAAGAACCGCAGAGAGTTATGAGGTGAAAGATCTTTATGACCCGAAGCAGAATATCCATTCAGGTGTCCGGTATTTAAAAAAATTATACGATCTGTTCCAGGAATCAGAGGGGGCAGATCGATTGTTCATTGCTTTTGCCGCATACAATACCGGTCAAGGGCATATCCGGGATGCACAGCGGCTGGCTAAAAAATTAAATCTGGATCCGAATAAATGGGCATCTCTCACCAAAACCCTCCCCTTGCTCAGGGAGTGGGAATATTTCAAGGATGCCCGGTATGGATATTGCCGGGGAAATGAACCGATTCAGTATGTCCGGCAGATCATGATCTATTATGATATTCTGCGGCATCGGCGCCTGGAGTATGAGTCATCGCCATCCGATCTTCCGCCCCGGATATGATCTCAATCTTTTTTTCTATGAAATCCGGACAAACGGGTTATATTTTTTCCTTGCCAATAGTGGTCTGAGGTCCATGACCGCAGTAAACTCTTGTATTGTCATCCAGCAGGAAAAGTTTCTTTTGTATGCTTGAAATCAGGGTATCATAATTCCCTCCCGGTAAATCGGTTCGTCCGATGGAGCCGGCGAAA
>CAMBQS010000367.1 GCA_945870015.1 Desulfocicer vacuolatum DSM 3385 | reverse complement strand
ATGCCGTAAGGGATATCATGCTGAAGTAAGATGGTGTCAGGAAAGGAAAGATCTGGAACAGCCGGCTTTCAGGGTTGGGGTGAACTTTTTCGAGCCTGTTTTGCTGTAACAGAAAGAGAAACTGTTTTTTGATAAAAAGCCGAGTCAGGTTGACCCGGCTTTTTGTAATGATAGGGCATCATCTTGCTTTTGAAAATTGAGCGATTTGATCCATGACAATGAGATTCCGGCTGCCAATGGCGGATCTCAAGCGTTTTGTTATGCGACCGGTGGTGTATCAAAAGGAATCTTAAGTGAGTATGTTCCATAATCCAGTTCTGCCTTAACGGTTCCGCCTTTTTCAAAAACCTTCATCATCGCAGTATTCGAGGCCAGGACATCGGCTGTAAAACCATGAATCCCACGATCTTTTGCAATTCGTATCAGATTTTTGTAAAGGTAGGACGCTATTCCGATACCATGATATTCCTCATCAACGATAAAGGCAACATCCGCGTATGGTGGCGTATTTTTGTCTTTGATGAACCGCGCTTCTGAGATAATTTTTCCTTGCCCTTGATCTCCGACCACTCCGACAATGGACATGGTTGTTCTGTAATCCACATTGACGTATGACTGCATTTTTGAGTGGGGCATGGACTTGATTTTAGCAAAATAACGATAATAGACAGCTTCGTCTGAGAAACGGTAAAACAGCTTCCTCATCTCCTCTTCATCGGATGGCCGGATGGCTCTGAATCGGACTTCAATTCCTCCTTTGAAGGTGTGTTTTGTTGCGACTTCAGATGGATAAAAGCTTGCTGCTCCAGCGATGAATATCTGGTCCTGATAAATAATTTTTTGTTCCTTGGCTTGTCCGATGAGTTCCTCCCGGTCATCCGGGTGTGCAATTTCAATAAGAGCCTGTGCCCGTTCCCGCAGGGTCCGGCCTGCCAGATTTGCAACGCCATACTCGGTCACAATCATATTCACAGATTCTCTTACATTGAAAAGGTTATTGTAGTTCTCGACGCTGATCTTGATATTGGGTTCATTTTTCAAGTTCCGGCTGGGAAGGGCAAAAACAGAATATCCTCCTTTTGACAGCTCCGCGCCATTAAAAAAATCCATGGCTTCACCCGGACCCGCGGTTACGTTTCCTTTTCCGTAATGAAGGGCGATCCGCCCGGAAAGATCCGCCTTTCTGGCTGGAAGGATACAGACAAATCCGGGGTTTTTACCAATTTCTTCGGAATTAAATACCTTGTCAACGCTCTGGAATTCAACAATCGGGTTTCGATGCAGCCAGGAAAAAAGCTCTTTTGTGCCAAATGCATAAGAGGCTACGGATTTCCCTCGGAATGTTGTTTTGTTCCGGTTGGTTACGGCTCCGCTTTTCACGAGGTCCATCAGCGCATCGGTAAAGAAAGGCGTATGAACACCAAGGTTATGCTTGTGTCTGAGATGGCAACTCAGGGCTTCATATAAAGGACCGATGGAGAAAAAAATGCAACTGCCATCCATGATCACAGAGGCAACGTTTGCTGCAACCGTATCGTAGATGTCATCAATCGGCCATCTTGGAAAATAGATCGGGGGCTCTGTCGATCTTACAAGCATATCAAATTCAGAAATGGGGAAAAAGGTGTCTCCATAGGTTACCGGGATATCCACATTTATTTCACCAACGACGATCGAGGCCTGCGCAATTGCTTCATGGGCAACATCCACGGAAACGCCGAGACTGCAATAACCCGCATTGTTCGGAGGGCTGATCTGGATAAAAGCCACATCAATGGGAATTTGTCTGGATGAGATGAGTTTCGGAATCAGAGAAAACCGGCTTGGAATCAAGTCCACCCTTCCGGTCGTTATTGCTTCACTGGCAACCCATCCGGAAAAAAAGGTTTTTAAGCGGAATTTCTGGTTCCGTAACTCCTTGATGGAGATCGCATCCCCTAAACTGACAACCTGAATCAACTCAAGGTCCTGTAAATTCCCCTTGTTTGAAGACATGAGTTCTTTGACAAGTGTTCTAGGTTCAGACACACCTGTTCCGATAAAAATGCTCATGCCAGGCTGGATTTGTGCTAATACGTTTTCCGGTGTGACAATCTTATCTTCCCAGTTATCACTGTTGAGTTCATTTAACGATGCTTCACATCTGGATTTTTTTGTCATCTTTTTTTTCTTTCCTGTCGACCTGACAGGCATCCCGGACTCATGTAGAGATGCCTATTTTGGGTAGGATGTAAGCCTGCAACACAATCCACAGGCCAATGATTGTAAAAAACAGTATAATTTCAGTCATATTTCTCCTTATTATTCAGGATATCTCATGTTTTGTCCATCTTTTTTTTAAAAAAACTTGCTTTTACAGCAGCTTTCACTGTGATATAGAGGATGAATCCTTAATGATGAACAGAAATCAGATCAACTTTCAAAAGGAGGTTCGCATATGTCAGGTCATTCAGCAAGCGAAAAAGATTTCAAACAAGCGCTACAGATCGGAAGACCCCCTAACATTACCAAGCTGTTTCCCAATTCAAAAGCTTTGATTGTAAGCGGACGGTTTATTGACCGCGGAATGGTAGCAAAAGGGAAGGCGATTACCATTGCAGCTAACGGTCGAAGTTCGTTTGTGATCCGCGGCGCCTTGAAAGCAGCTCAACGGGCAAATGCTTCGATTATCATTGAAATCGCCAGATCCGAGGGTGGCGCAAGTGCCTATTGTGCTGTGAATTACTGGAATATCGCAAGGCAGGTTGATGCTGTATGTAATGAAATAGGGATCACAATCCCGGTAGCGATTCATGCAGATCATTATGGAATCAAGAAAGAAAATGAACTTGCTTTTGCGAAAGTGGAAATCCCCACCATGTTTGAGGCTGGGATCACATCCATAGCCATTGACGCATCCCATATGCCGGATGATCAGAATCTGAATGCAAATATCGCGTTACATCCTTATATCCCGGATTGGGCCGGACTGGAAACGGAAATTGGGGAAATCAAGGGGAAAGAGGGATTGTCCACGAAGGAGGAGGCGGTCTTTCTCATTGCCGGATTGAACGCACACAACATATTCCCGGACTGGATTGCTCTGAATAACGGAACCACACACGGAATTGAGGAAAGTGCTCAGGGGATTCAGGTCGGGTTGACAGCAGAGATCCATGAGGCGATTTCAAAATATCATGTTTCCGGAGCGCAGCATGGCACATCCGGCAACAGCTCTGACCGGCTTCGGGAGATTGCGGCCAAAACAAGGACCACAAAAGCAAATGTGGCCACAGCCCTCCAAATGATTTCCTGGGGACTTGAGGTCAATGATTATGGCAATGCCATTCTTGATAATGACAAGAATTTCATCAAGGTAAAAGACCAGGGTGTCACCGAGGAGATGTGGAATACCATGCTTTCTTACGCAAATGAGCGGAATATCAAGGGAGGCGATTTTAAGAAACTGAATTTGCCTTTTGAAAACAAATTATTGGGCCAGGAAAAATCTGTAAGGGATCGGATGTCAAAGCGGGTTGAAGATTTTGCGTACAACATGCTTGTGAATGTACTGAACGCCGAGAACACGGCACCACTGACAATCGAGGCGATCAATGACGCGGGAACCTATGACCCGGGACCGAAAATGAAACGGATTGAAGATCCGGATGACTGGACACCGGAAAAAATCAAGGAGAAGGCTGCTGCTATTAACAGCAGCAAGGGACCGAAAGGTAACTTCGATGATTAATGATTTTGGTCGGCAGGTTGTTGAATGAGATAAAGAAAGGTTTGATCAGGTTCCGAATGAGATTAAAAACATTTTGTCATTATTGCGGAAGCAGATTGGTTTATCGGCATATAGAGG
>CAMBQS010000366.1 GCA_945870015.1 Desulfocicer vacuolatum DSM 3385 | reverse complement strand
CATCCTGGGCTTTTGTATTGTCCAGCCCGTTAAAATCTCCTGAATGAACCAGAACGCCGGCACCGGTGTATGCTTCGGTCATTTTCGAAGCTTCAAGATCCCGGTCATGCGGCTTCACCACAACAATTTTCTCCAGTCCATACTTTTCAGAAAAATCATAATCTCTCTGGTCATGGGCAGGAACGGACATCACTGCACCTGTGCCGTATTCCATCAATGCAAAATTGGCTGTATACACAGGCATTTTTCTTCCGCTTAAAGGATTGATGCAATGAATTCCGATAAATACACCCTCTTTCTCAAACTTTTCCACGGCCTTGCTGGAACGGTCCTGAAGAGACATCCTTTCCACAAACGCTTCAACCTTCTCTTTTTCCGGTGTATTCCGGGATAGTGACAGAACCAGCGGATGTTCCGGTGCCAGACACATAAAGGTTGCGCCAAACACAGTGTCCGGACGAGTCGTAAAAACCGGAATCACCTGATCCGAATTTTCAACCGGAAACCTTATCTCCGCTCCGATGCTCTTTCCGATCCAGTTTTTCTGCATGGTTGTAACCTTGTCCGGCCAACCTGTAAGCTTGTCACAATACAAAAGAAGATCTTCCGCAAAATCCGTGATCCGGAAAAACCACTGCTCCAGTTTTTTCTGACGTACCTGTTTCCCGCATCGCCAGCACATACCAGCCTCAACCTGCTCATTGGCCAGAACGGTCTGACACGGATCACACCAGTTTACCGAAGACTCCTTCCGGTAAGCCATTCCCTTTTCAAACATCTTGATAAACAGCCACTGCTCCCACCGGTAATACTCCGGTTTACAGGTTGTGACTTCTCTGCTCCAGTCATAACTGAATCCCATTTTTTTCAGTTGTGTCCGCATATAATCGATATTGTCATACGTCCAGGCAGCAGGATGCGTTTTGTTGGCAATGGCAGCATTCTCAGCCGGCATACCAAATGCATCCCAGCCCATGGGATGAAGCACATTCAGCCCCTGCATTCTTTTATACCTCGCCACCACATCCCCGATGGTATAATTCCGGACATGCCCCATATGGATTTTACCGGAGGGATAGGGAAACATCTCCAGCAGGTAATATTTCTCTTTTGTCTTATCTTCCGTAACCGTAAACAGCTCTGTATCTTCCCAGAATTTCTGCCATTTTTTTTCTATCGATCTTGGCTTGTAGTTTTCTTGCATTTTCGATCTTCCTTACTTATCTCTTCATTCAGGTTCTTTCCCAGTCATTCAAATGTCATACTGCATCTCAATTTTGGTGAATTTTGACAATACAAATAATCATCCCGCTTGGCAAGGTGTAATTCAGGATAAAAACTGTTTGACTTATCTACTTCAATTCTTTATTTAAACTTAAATATTCATCATCAATGAAAATTGAAATTACGCTGTTACTGCCCTCACGAAAAAAGACGGGAGACAAAAGGATAAACACAGGAAACCATATGGGTAATAAAATTCTGATCAATGCGGTTGATATGGAAGAATGCAGGATTGCCATCGTCAAGGACAATAAACTGGAAGAGTTTCACATTGAAACCACATCCAGGGCCATGACCAGAAGCAATATATATAAAGGTATTATTACCAGAATCGAGCCAAGCCTGCAGGCGGTTTTTGTCGATTATGGTGAAGAGCGGCACGGCTTTCTTCAACAAAGTGAGATTCACAGCGACTATTTTATTGACGACATCTCCGGTGACCGCACACTGCAAAAAATTGTGAGAAAAGGCCAGGAACTTCTTGTGCAGATCACCAAAGATCCGATCCTGAATAAAGGGGCCATGCTCAGCACCTTCATATCCCTGCCCGGACGGCATACCGTATTGATGCCCGGCAGTACAACCATTGGTATTTCCAGAAAAATCGAAGATGAAAATGAACGCAAACGCCTGAAAGAAATCATTGCGGAGATGCTGCCGGAGGAGTTCGGCCTGATTGTCCGTACTGCTGGAGAAAGCTGTACCAAAACACTTCTCTCAAAAGATATCCGTTATCTTCTGCGCCTCTGGAAAAATATCCAAAAAAAGGGAATGGAACAAAAAGCCCCGAGTCTTCTCTATAAAGAAAGAAATCTTGCGGTTCGATCCATCCGGGATTACTTCACTCCGGAAACAGACGAAATCCTGATTGATGACCAAGCCGTATACCGGGATATTAAAACCTTTATGGGTGTCATCTCTCCAAAACAGGTCAAGATTATCAAACATTTCAAGAGCGACAAACCCATTTTTTCAAAATATCAACTGGAAGATCAGATCGCTTCTATTTTCGAAAATCGGGTACAATTGAAATCCGGGGGTTCCATTGTCCTGAATCCAACCGAAGCGCTTGTGGCGATTGATGTGAATTCCGGAAAATCAACCCGGAAAGAATCCATTGAAGAAACCGCCTTTCAGACCAACATGGAAGCGGCGGAAGAGATTGCAAGGCAGCTCCGGCTTCGGGATCTGGGTGGATTGATTGTAATCGATTTTATCGACATGAGAGAACAGAAACACAGGATTCAGATACAAAATGCCATGAAAACATTTTTAAAGGATGATAAAGCCAGAACCAAGGTCGGCATCATCTCAAAATTCGGCCTGATGGAGATGTCCAGACAACGGATCAGCGCTTCCATTGAATCCGGAAGCTATGTAAAATGCCCTCACTGCAAAGGCAAAGGCCTCACCCCATCCGTGGAAACATTAAGCCTTTCCGTTTTACGGAAACTGCGATTGGCCACCATGAAAGCAAATGACACCAATGTCACGGTTACGGTTCCCATGAATGTATCCTCCTATCTGCTGAACAGAAAAAGAAGTGAAATACAGAATCTGGAGATGCGCCTTGACATCCGGATTGGGATCGAAGGTGACCCTGAAATGATTCCGGGTGACAGCAAAATCGTTTGTGATGAATAACTTGCCCATTCTATAAATAATTTTCTTTTCCATGAAGAATATATCCACCCTGTATTGACACCGGGATCTGATTGCTGTATCAGTGGTTTCGACCCGTGTTCAACAAAGGGAAAGTGACATGTCTTTCATAACCCAAAAATGGTTTTATATATGTAAGGAGGAATCATCTTGTTTAATGTAGCATATGCAATGGGAACCGGAGGAGCGACAGGAGCAGCCGGAAATGGAGGCGGATTGACTGCTTTTGTACCGCTGATTTTAATGTTCGCCATTTTTTATTTTCTGTTGATCAGACCCCAGCAGAAAAAAGCCAAAGAACATCAGAATATGATCAATGCTGTGAAAAAAGGCGACCGGGTGATTACCAGCGGAGGAATTCATGGAAGGATCATGGCGGTCGATGATACCACCGTCTCGATTGAAGTTGCAGAAAAGATCAGAATCAAGGTTTCAAAAGGGAATATCGGGACCATAATTCCAGGATCGGCTCCGGCGGAAAAACAATAAATTCCCATTTTCCGTATCATGAAATAACCATTCCGAATGAGGAATAGAAATACGGTATTGAAGAAAGGAAGTGCGCTTTGAAAAATCTTTCATGGAGACTCTATGTTGTGCCTGTGGTGATTGTCGTTTCATTGATTTATCTGTTTCCGACAATCCACATGGCAATTAACAAGACCGAGCAACCCACTGTATGGCCGAACAAACAGATCAACCTGGGCCTTGATTTGCAGGGAGGCATGCATCTTGTCCTGGAAGTTGAGACAGAAAAAGCAGTTGAACGGCAGATAGAAACAATGACGCAGGAAATCAAAACCCTTCTTCGAACTGCCCATATCAAAAATTCAGGAGTCCGGTCTGCCGGAAAAAACAAGATTGAAGTAACCGTAAAAGAAGAGATGGTTGAACCATTTAATGAGTTTTTAAACAAAGAATACAATGAATTA
>CAMBQS010000365.1 GCA_945870015.1 Desulfocicer vacuolatum DSM 3385 | reverse complement strand
GTGCGGTTGTTGCACTGCCGTTTGTTTTCAACATCGGTAAAACCGCACCGGCACCTGAACCCGAGTTGACCGAAAAAGCCAAAGCTGCCGGATACTGCGTTCTGCCGAAAAATGAAATGAAAGCAGGGCATATGCAGATTTTGGATATGTGGCGTGATACCGTTGTCAGAGATGGCAATAGAATATACAAAAATAGCAGTGGAAAAAGCTTCAACATGAGTCTTTCAAGTGGAGAGAATTCCTGCATTGGATGTCATTCCAACAAGGTCGAATTTTGTGACCGATGTCATAATTATACTTCGGTAAGACCATACTGCTGGGATTGTCATAACGAGCCTAAGGAGAAGAAGTGATGAAAAACAGCAGAAGAAGCTTCTTGAAAATAGCTGGAATTTCAGCGCTGGGAATGGGTGCAAGTCCGGTAAACACCCTGTTTGCCTCTTCCGGGGTACAAGGTGTCGAAATCCATAAAAACAAGGATGCATTAACCGCCCGACAATGGGGAATGGTGATCGATACCAGAAAAATAAATTCTTCCGATGATCTGGAACCGATGATGGAAGCATGCCATAAGATCCATAATGTTCCGAAAATTGAAAATCCGAATCATGAAATCAAATGGATCTGGGAAGAAGCATATGAACATGCCTTTCCTGAAAAAGAAAACAAGTACATGGATGATCGTACCAAGCATCTTCCGTTTCTGGTTCTCTGTAATCACTGCGAAAACCCCCCATGTGTTCAGGCCTGCCCGACCAAGGCAACCTTTAAACAGGAGGACGGCATTGTTGTGATGGATTTTCACCGCTGTATTGGCTGCCGGTTCTGTATGGCAGCATGTCCATATGGCTCAAGGAGTTTCAATTTCAGAGACCCCCGTCCTTTTATCGCAGAGGTTGACCCGGAATTCCCGACCCGGATGAAGGGCGTTGTAGAAAAATGTAATTTCTGCGTGGAGCGGCTTGCCGTCGGCAAACAGCCCGCCTGCGTAGAAGCATCCAATGGTATTCTGACTTTTGGAGATCTGGAAAATCCGGAATCAGATGTCCGCAAACTCTTAAACTCAAATTACACCATCCGACGTAAACAGAGCCTGGGGACTGGCCCGGCGGTTTACTACATAGTGTGAGGTTATTATGCTTGAACTGGCTGTCAAAGGAAGCAAAAAATACTATCTGTGGGTAATGGCGCTGCTCGGTTTAATCGGTATTGGATTTATCGTTTATCTGGAGCAGTTCGACTTTGGTCTGGGAATCACAGGCATGAGCCGCGATGTATCCTGGGGATTTTATATCGCTCAGTTTACTTTTCTTGTCGGGGTTGCCGCAGGAGGGGTGATGCTGGTGTTGCCTTATTATCTTCATAACTATAAGGCGTTTGGCAAAATCACCATTCTGGGGGAATTTTTAGCCGTCTCCGCCCTTGTCATGTGTCTGACGTTTATTATCGCTGACCTCGGGCAACCCATGAGAGCGTTTAACGTGATATTACACCCCACGCCGCAATCCATGCTTTTTTGGGATATGATTGTATTGAACGGATATCTTTTTCTGAATATTTTTATTGGATGGATTGTCCTGGAATCGGAAAGAAACAGTGTGGCACCGCCCAAATGGATCAAACCGTTTATTTATGTTTCCGTTCCATGGGCCTTTGGTATTCATACGGTTACAGCATTTTTATACTGTGGTCTTCCGGGAAGAGGATTCTGGCTGACGGCCATTCTGGCTCCCCGGTTTCTGGCATCTGCATTTGCCGCAGGCCCGGCATTTTTAATTTTATTATGCTACATCATTAAAAAAACCACAAATTTTGATCCAGGTAAGCAGGCAATTCAAACCGTGGCCAAGATTGTCACCTATGGATTGATCGCAAATGTGTTTTTCTTCGGGTGTGAGGTTTTTGTAGCGCTTTACAGTGGAATACCGGAACATATTGATCATCTGAAATATCTCTTTTTCGGACTGCATGGTCATGGCGTGCTGGTACCCTGGATGTGGACATCCATGACCCTGATGGGCATCGCCATAATCCTGCTGGTGAATCCGGCTACCCGATCCAATGAAACAATTCTGCCGATCGCCTGTGCTTGTGTTTTTCTCGGGACCTGGATTGACAAAGGTCTTGGGATGATCTCCGGTGGATTTGTGCCCAACCCCATGCACCATGTGAATGAGTATATTCCGACAATCAAGGAACTGATCATTACCGTTGGTGTGTATGCTCTTGGTTTTCTGATTCTTACCCTTTTATTTAAGATTGTGGTCTCAGTAAAAGAGGAAGTCAGCGCGTAATTATTGCTTATAATATAGATGGATATCTTGAAGAGGGCCTTTCATTGGATGGCCCTCTTTTTTGTGCAACAACCCTTGGCGGCTTGATTATTCCTTCTTGACAGTCGAGTGTGTATGAGACATATTGTTGAGAACAATAAAGAAGTAATGCTTGGACCCCAATCGAAATACTCATAATTGACGTACAGGCTTTTAAAAAAACCGGAGGCAGACCTGTATCGATCATGTAAGAAATTTTATGGAAATTCCTGACCAGTTTATCATCCTTTTTGTCTTTTTTTGTTTATCTGCTTTTTTTTCCAGCGCTGAGACAGCGTTTATTTCTTTATCCGACATCCGGATTCAGCATCTTGTTGATCAGGAAAGACGGGGCATCCGGCGCGTTAAAAAACTGAAAGATAACAACCAGCGGCTTCTGATCACTATTTTAATCGGCAACAACCTGGTGAATATTTCTGCCACATCCATTGCCACATCCATTGCCATTCAGGTTTTTGAATCCAACGCCATTGGAATCACCGTTGGAATTATGACCATCTTAATCCTTATTTTTGGTGAAATCGTACCCAAAAATATTGCCATGGCCAAAAATGAATCAATTGCCATTTTTTCAGCCCTTATTCTTCAGGTGCTTCAGTATGTACTCTACCCGGTTATCCTGATTTTAGAACTTTTTACTGTATTGATATCCAAACCATTTGAAAATGAGCAGTCAGATCCCATCATCACAGAAGAGGAAATCAAAAGCGTTGTCAGCCTGGGGGAAGAGGTTGGTGAGGTGCAGGAAGATGAACGAATCATGATTCATAATATATTCCGTTTCAGCGACCTTCGTGCAGACGAGATTATGGTTGACCGGACGCACACTTTTTCCATTGACTCGGAAACAGAGATTGAAAAAGCAGCCGCTGATATTGTTTCCAAGGGGTATTCCCGTATTCCGGTATACAAGGAAAAACCGGATAATATTGTGGGGATTTTATATGCCAAAGATATGTTGGCGGCCATATTGAGCGGACACCATAAAGAGACGGTCAAAGAGTTTATCCGGCCTGCCATGTTCATTCCGGAATCCATGCTTCTGGATGATTTGCTGACGGAATTCCGGAAAGAGAAAGTTCATATCGCGCTGGTAACGGATGAGCATGGAGGGATCAGCGGCCTGATCACGATTGAGGATCTGCTGGAGGAAATTGTCGGTGAAATCTATGATGAAACCGACAATGAGGAGATCATGATCCGGAAGGTTGATGACAACAAGAGCCTTGTCCGGGGGGAGACGGAGATTGAGGAAGTCAATCGAGAACTTCAGTTGAATCTGAGCGAAAAAGAGGATTATGAGACCATCTCCGGATTCATTCTTTCCAAGCTGCGTTTTATACCGTCTGTGGGAGATGAACTGAAAACACCCGGTGCCGTGATTCGTGTGACCAAGGCGGATGCGCAAAGAATTATTGAAGTGGAGATTGAAAAACAGAGTGATGATTCCCTGGAGGGCAGTCCGGTTATTTCATAAGCGGAAATTTTTCTTTTTTTCTGATTCAGGTGTTGCGTTACATTGAAAAGGTTTTCGCATCTCGTGCTGCATAC
>CAMBQS010000364.1 GCA_945870015.1 Desulfocicer vacuolatum DSM 3385 | reverse complement strand
TGGGTAAGGGATTTATGAAGCTGCCATAAAGCAGATCCGAAATACTCATCTGTGTCAATCTGTTTCAAATCACCCATGTCAGTCAGGTCATAATTTCCTTCCATATCGCTTGTGATCCATAAAACAGCTTCATTGTATGGAATTTTTTCATCCCGGTCCCAACAGATCCACCATAATGGAATTTTTCCGCAGATGAGTATGGTTGTCCTGTAAAACTCCTCTTTTAATACACTTTTTTGTGCGCTGCCGGAACTTTCTTCATTTACACAACCAAAAGCATTGTTTCGGATATCCGAAATATCAATAATGAAGAAAAAAACCGGAATCCTGAGCTCGCTGTCCATCCAGTCTTTGATTAAATTGATTTTCTGATTCAATGATACCCAATCTTTTTGGCTGAATTCACTTTTATCATAGCAGACCCAGATATCGCAGTCCGATGATGATGTCTGGGTTATGGTGCCGACACTTCCAATCGTATACACACCCTGAATCATCAAGTGCCTGGATGTGTACTTGAGCAGCGTATTTTTTTTCTGAACCCGGAACCTTGTTTTAAATATCTGTTCACGGTTCCATATCTCCTTTTCATGATCAATACCATATACCCAGAATGTTTTCTCAAGTGCAGGGATATATCCCGGGCAAGCCGGATGATTGATGCTCAACAGCCATGGCAAGAGGTACAGAATATCCTCACTGTCTTTGGGTGCAATCTCTCTGAAAATCTGTTTACGAAAATTATTATAAACCTTGTAAATGCGCCGGTTTCGTAATAATGCGGATTGAATCGTGCTGATCATTCTTTTTCTTTCTTGAATTTTTTTTCAAGCCACGTAAAATAGTATTATTCTTCCAACAGGATGATTAACGAGTGTCCATCCATCCAATCGATGGGTGCTGCCAGGTGTGAGTGTTTTTTGACGGTAATTCTCAAACAGGCCCGTATTGATCACGTTCCATGACAACCCATTTTACAATAGAATGCTATAAGTGTAAATACTACTACATCACCTGGGATAAAAAATTTCCATATGGATGCCGCAGCATGGGATTTAAAAGCAAAATACTGCCTTCCATAACGGTTTTTAAAAATTCCGGGATTCAATGTCAGCTTTTTCAACAAAAAGAGAGTAATAAAAAATAATCAGGAATATCATGTCATTGAAAATTAACGAAATTTTTTTCAGTATTCAAGGAGAATCTCTCTATTCCGGAATCCCGTGCGTATTTATCCGGCTGGCTGGCTGCAATCTGAGATGCACCTATTGTGACACGGCTTATGCCTGGGATGATGGGATACCTATGGATAGAAAAGAGATTGTTGACCGGATTCAAAAATTTAATTGCAGGCTTGTCGAAATTACGGGCGGAGAGCCTTTGATTCAGGATGAAACTCCCGCCCTGATTGAAACCCTTATCGATTCCGGATATACGGTTCTTCTGGAGACAAACGGCAGTATCGATATCCGGAAAGTTTCATCCGGGTGTATCAGAATCATGGATATCAAATGCCCTTCCAGCAATGAATCAGGGAAAAACCGTTTGGAAAATATCCGTTTCCTCGGCCAAAAGGATCAGATTAAATTTGTCATCGGATGCCGGGAAGATTACCTTTTTGCACGAAATATTTTTCAAGGCTATTGCATGAATATCACAAACGGCAATGTTCTCTTTTCTGTCAATACAACCACACTGGAACCATATGAGCTTGCGGAATGGATTCTTGCAGACTGCCTGAATGTCAGGCTCCATCTTCAGCTCCACAAAATCATCTGGCCGAAAATCGAAAGGGGTGTTTGAGTATGATCGAAAAACAAAAAGCAGTCGTTCTTTCCAGTGGAGGCCTGGATTCAACAACGGTCATGGCCATCGCAGCCAAAGAAGGATATGAGATTTTCAGCCTGAGCTTTCATTATGGGCAGCGTCATTCTTTTGAGCTTGTTGCAGCCAAAAAAGTTGCCATCGCGTTCAATGCCGTGAAACACCTTGTTATTAAAATTGATCTTACAACAATCGGAGGATCTGCGCTGACCGATACAATCGCTGTCCCAAAAAACAGGGAGAAGAATCAGATGGCTTCCGGAATTCCAATAACCTATGTCCCGGCACGGAATACGATTTTTCTCTCTTATGCGCTTGCATGGGCGGAAGTATTAGGGGCGTTTGATATTTTTATCGGTGTCAATGCCATTGACTACAGCGGATATCCGGATTGCCGGCCGGAGTATATTCAGGCATATGAAAAAATGGCAAACCTTGCGACAAGAGCCGGTGTTGAGGGAAAAAAACGATTGCGGATACAAACCCCGCTCCTGAACCTGAAAAAATCACAGATTATTCAAAAAGGAATCGGACTGGGTGTCCAATATGAAATGACGCACAGTTGCTATGATCCTTCAGAACAAGGACTTGCCTGTGGAGAATGCGACAGTTGCATCTTGAGAAAAGAAGGTTTTCTGGAAGCAGGGGTTCACGATCCCACTCATTATATGCCCAGGTAAACCATGAAAATTGCATTTATCCATTTCCATCTGAAGCCCGGAGGCGTTACCACGGTTATCCGGCAGCAGATCAACGCGATTCAAAGCCATTGTGAAGTGATTGCCCTTGCAGGTGAAAAACCAGCCGAATTCCCGGCCAAAGTGATTCCCATATCCGGAATTGCCTATGATCAAAAAGGTGTCCCCTCTTTTTCACCTGAAAATACAGCTTCTGATATCGTAAAGGCAATTCACCATATATGGCCGGATGGATGTGATGTTGTCCATGTCCATAATCCAATCCTTGCAAAGAACCGGAATTTTCTGAAGGTTTTAAAAATCCTTCAACAAAAAGGATTGAACCTACTATTGCAGATTCACGATTTTGCTGAGGATGGACGCCCCCTCTCCTATTTTCCGGAACCCTACCCGGAAAACTGCCATTATTGTGTGATCAACACACGGGACTATGATATTTTAACAACATCCGGTCTGACGAATCAGGGGCTGCATCTGTTACCCAATATGGTCAATCCCATGGGTACAGAGGCATTGGAATGCAGTTTGAAAAATTTTGTTCTATACCCGGTTCGGGCAATTCGAAGAAAAAATATTGGTGAAGCGATTTTGTTATCCCTGTTCTTCCGCAACAAAGAGACATTGGCCATCACCCTCCCGCCAAACAGCCCGATCGATATTCAGAGCTGCAATGGATGGAAAAAATTTTCCGTTCCGCATCAGATTCATGTTGAATTTCAAGCTTCCTCAAAGCATGATTTTTCATCGCTTGTCCGTAGGTCGGAATTTATCATTACAACCAGTATAAATGAGGGATTCGGATTTTCATTTCTGGAACCCTGGACAGCGGATAAAATACTCTGGGGCAGAAACATCCCGGAAATCTGCATGGATTTTCAACAAAAAGGAATCCGGCTCGACCATCTGTATCATCAGATCCGGATACCAATATCCTGGTTGGACAGAACCGTTCTTTTCAGAAAATTTCAATCCACACTGGAACGGAGTTTGACTTTATTTGGTTACACAAGGGATATGCTGAATCCAGCAGAAGGATTTGATGCGCTGATTCAAAATGACTGCCTGGATTTCGGTATGCTGAGTGAACCGTTTCAGCAACAGATCATTGAACGTGTCCTTTTTTCATCAAAAGATAGAAATCATCTGATCGATATCAATCCATTTCTTGTAAAGATTGATGTATTGGGTCAACAATGGCTTGTTGATCCGAATAAAAAAATAATTCTATCCAACTATAATAAAGCGGTGTATCAAAAAAATCTTCTGCAAATTTATGAAAAAGTCAAACAGGTACAAATCTCTCATGCAGTTGATAAAAAGAAACTTCTCTTCCATTTTCTGACTCCATCACGGTTGAACCTTTTGAAATGGGGCGT
>CAMBQS010000363.1 GCA_945870015.1 Desulfocicer vacuolatum DSM 3385 | reverse complement strand
GACAGTTGAGATCAGCCTTTATGGGGCGACATCGGATACCTTTGAACAGATTACACGAGTCAAAAACTCATATGCACTTTGCATGAAAGGTATCCATCTTCTGCTGGATCATGGGATACGGGTTGCGCTGAAAACCATACTCATGACTGTCAATTTTCATGAATTTTCAGCAATTGAAGATATCGCTCGGAATCTGGGGGTCAAGTTCCGGTTTGATGCGGCCTTGTTCCCATGCCTGAATGGTGATCCATCTCCACTTGATTTGCGTGTGAGAGCTGAAGATGCAGTAGCACTGGAGATGTCAAATAAAGAAAGATATCGGAAATGGACGGAGTATTATGAAAGAACCAAAAATTTTCAATGTCCTACCTCCCTGTATAAATGTGGAGCAGGGGTAGCTTCTTTTTATATTGATCCGTCTTTAAAATTGTACCCATGCCTTATGACCAGCAAACCGGAGTTTGATCTCTTGAATGGCAGTTTCAAGGAAGGGTGGAAAACGGTCATTCCCGGGATTCATGATAAAAATTATCGCATCGATGCATGCAGCAATTGTGAAAAAATTGCTTTGTGCGGATATTGTCCGGCTTTTTTTCAATTGGAAAAAGGAGATGAAGAAATTTGCTCTGAATATCTTTGTGAAATTGGAAAACATCGGTTGGAAGCGGTTTGCAACTTTCTGGCGGAAGGAGAATAGTGATGAAAGAAAACCAGATGAATCAAGATTGCAGCAGGAAAAAATATGAAAAGCCCGTGCTTCGTATTATCGAGCTTGCTGCAGAAGAGGTCTTGGCCTCTGGATGCAAGCTTTCTTTTGGCGGAAGCGCTTTCGGGTCGATCGGTTCTTGCCTTGGAATGGGTTGCGCAGGGCCGGGGTCATAAATATTCTGTATTGAGAGCCAGTTTCAAAAGTCTTTTGTTGTCATTCCGGCGAAGGCCGGAATCCAGTATTTTCAATTCTTTTCTGGACACCGGCCTTCGCCGGTGTGACGGTTTTTCATCGTTTTGAAATTAGCTCTTGATACTTTAAAATTGATGAAACAGACTCAACATATTCAGAGATGAAAGATACTCAACATATTCAGATTGCCGGGGTTCATTTTCATATCCAGTGTCAGGATGCAAGGATATCCCCGCACATGGATGCTGCCTATAGTTCGTTTGTCGAAAACCAGGGAGCAAATTTGAATGATATAGATATTCAGATTGATCTCATAATCGGAAACAAGCCCGATATCCGCGGCTGGAAAAAAGTTTTTGATAGCGGCCTTTCCTGGGCCATGTTCATGAATGAGGGTAGTTATTGCGTATCACTGAAACCAGCGGGTTTTGATCAGGATATCTGGCTGGCGATCAGTAACCCCGGATTCACGGAAGTGACCGTCTATTGCAGTGAAGCCATGTTGAATTCAGACCAGGGAAACCGGCTGTTATACAATCCGGTTTGCTACCCTCTTGACCAGATACTCCTCATGTATGTTCTTGGCCCAAAGCAAGGTCTGCTGATGCATGCGGCGGGTGCTGTCTTTGGAGAAAACAAGGGGTTTCTTTTTCCCGGAAAATCCGGTGCTGGAAAAAGCACCCTTGCCAAACAGATTATTGAGAATCATGCTACAAATCTGTTAAGTGATGATCGAATCATCGTCCGAAAATACAACAATTCGTTTACTGCTTATGGAACGCCATGGCCAGGTGAGGCTGGAATTGCTGAAAACCGGAAAACAGATGTTTCTGCGATTTTGTTTTTAAAGCAGGAAACTTCTTGCAGCATAAGACAACTGGATACACGAGAATCATCTGAAAAATTATTCCCGATTGTTTCCATACCCTGGTATGATCAGGAAGTAATGCTGAAAATCATGGGATCTTGTGAGGAGATCATTTCAAATATTCCATGTTATGAGCTATCATTTATACCCGGACCGGAAACAATTGATTTTTTGAATGACTTTTCTGAAACTCAATTTCATTGAATGAGGTCCTCATGAAAGATCAGATTATGCTCAGCAAACAGCAAAAAAACACGCTGATCAAGGATTTGTTAAAATCCGGTGTCATGCTTCGTATTCAGGTTACCGGTTTCAGTATGGAACCGTTTTTGTCCAATGGAGATGTTGTCAAAATACAAAAGGTAAGACCCGATAGACTGTTGCCTGGAGATCTTGTTTTTTTTGTCAATCAGCAGGGATCACTTATTCTTCACCGGTTGATAAAAAAGAAAAAAACAGAAAACGGGGCCATCCGGCTTCAGACCAAGGGGGATGCTCTGGTGTGTTGCGATGAACTGTTCAGGCCGGATCATCTGATCGGTAAAGTTTGCATGATTGAAAAAAAGGATTCTGCCAGACAAATCAATCTTGAGTCCTTGCAGATCAGAATAATAAGTTATTTATTTGCGCTTTTTCAACGATTCAAAATTAACATTTTATTTTTCATGAAACCCGGATTACAGGTGATGAGGTAAAAATGGCAAAAAACAAAATCATTTTTATTATTTTTATGGTTCTTTTTTCCCCGACCATTGGAGTTGCGGCAGATGCTTTTGATGTCCTTCGCTTTGAAAAACATCTGAAACTCATTCATGAATCAAAAGAATCCAACTATGTGGCACAGCTTGTTGCTTTGTTTGAGAAAGTAAAAAAAGATGAAGGCGCATCAATCGAATCGATTATAACAATCTCCCGAAAGGCCGGTATTTCAGATGCGGATGTAATGACTTCGGCTGTTCAAAATTATCCTGCGGAAAATGTTATTGCAGAGCTTATAAAAAGCAGTAAAAATGCCGAGGCAATTATTAAAATTGCCGTTTTTTTAAATATCGATCCCAGGAAGATCATAACCGGAGCGATTGCAGCAGGCGTTAAACCGGTGGATGCGGAAGTGATGGTCGCTGTTGCCATGAAGTTGAAGAAAGAGCAGGGAACCGGTAATTCGATTGACGAAGGGGATAAGACGGGTCTTGCCCTGACACCTGGTGAAGAACTTGATAATGGAGGCACCGCAGCCGGTGCTTCTGGTGCAGCCGGAGCTGCGGGTGGCGGCCCTGCAGGTGGTGCTGCCGGCCCGGTAGGCGGCTCCGGAGGGGGAGGAATCGCAAGCCCATCATGATGAAAAGAATAATTTCTATCATGCTTTTTTTCTGTCTTGCAATACCCTTCACTGCTCATGCAGAAGGCAGCATAAGCGGTGATATATTCGGTAAAGATGCCGGGATATATCATCCATACCTATCCCTTACTGAAATGTATTCTTCCAATATTTATCGGACTGAAGAGGATACAAAAGGGGATCTGACCACTGTAATCACTCCTGGAATCTGGATATCTCTGCCCGCTAACAGAGAAAGCCGATTGGAACTGGAAACCTCCAATACCGCACCCGGTGGTCTCAGCATATCCAGGACAAAACCGGAATCCTTCAGACGGTATCAGTCTTTTCTTCTTCTGGATTCGGATATCAAGACCAATCTGGAATATAGTGATGCAAATATCGTGAACTATAAAGCAGACGGCTTTTTTCAGTATAATCTGCGAGGCGGATTGTCGTTTGACTTTATTGATCAGCTCCGGAATTCACACGAACCATATGGATTGGGTGTAAGAAGAGAAGTTCAGGATGAGTATTTGAGCAATCTGTTTCAGTTTATCCTTTCCTATGATGTCACTGAAAAAATTTCTATTCGTACGGATTATTCCAATTTTCTCTTGCAATATAATGATATAGCGATTCAAAATGCTGACCGTTCAGACAACCGTTTCTCCGGGTATCTGTTTTACCGGATCAAATCCAAAACAGCTCTGTTTACAGAAATCGAGTTTATGGATATCAGCTATCGTATGTCGGAAATGGACAGCAATGAGCTTCGTTATTTTTTGGGAATTGATTGGGACATTACCGAAAA
>CAMBQS010000362.1 GCA_945870015.1 Desulfocicer vacuolatum DSM 3385 | reverse complement strand
TTCCTGCAATGGTCCCGGCAACAAAAACCGACTCTCCGGCATCCGGATCACTGATCGTCAGCAAACCGCTTGTTTCCAGCAGCGTGTTGCCATCCGGGTCAACATCTTCCGTGACTGAACCGGTATCTGTTCCGCCGATTACAGGAGGAACATTGTCTACCGGAGGCGCGGGCGGCTCTGTGACTGGACCAGGAATAACTCCTCCTGTTAGGGGCGGAACATTATCTACCGGAGGCGCGGGTATCTCTGTGACCGTTGGTATCACAGTCTCTGCTTGTCTGATAATGCTATCATTAAATAATCTGGAATTATTCTCAGACTGCAGCTCGGCATTTGAGCTGTCTGCTATATAAAAAACAGGGTCTTCAGGTGAAGTATAGTCGATCATCCCTAATATCAGAGGTTCTTGATACAGGAGCACAGGGTTGGACGGTTCCTGGTTCTGCGGCAAAGAAAATCCTTCCGGCTGATCTGTGGAATCGGCATCCCCTGTCGCTTCCATTGGATCTTCATTGGAATATCCTTCAGGGGTTTCGTGTCCGCCGCTATTGCTGCTATATTCTCCATCACCCTCACCAGGACTATCGGCAGCTCCTGTTCCGCTTCCATCACTGACCGCTTTTTCCCGGCCTATTTCACTTGTCAGAAAATCGATGGGCGCGGTTATCCTGAAAAAATCCAATTCATCCGGGGTCAATGGCCGTGCAGGACCAATCGGCTGGTTCTTAAAAAAATCGATGATTAAATCAGGGCTACTAATGAACTGGATATTTCCGAATGAATCTTTAACTACCAGCACATGCCCTTTTCCAATCTCTTCAACACCCCATTTCTCTGAATTCTCAAAAACCTGACCCACAACCGTCGTGCCCCTGATACCGATCAGGGCCATGGGGGATTGTAAATTAAAATTGTCCGGATTCTGTTTTGCTATCTCCCCGGTCACGGTTCGGAAAACACCTTTACCCATCTGCAAAAGCAGATTTGAATTGGATCCTTCTTCAGGATCATATACATAGGCGTTAATTATGATTTCACTGTTCTTTCCTTGAGATAAAATGGTATTGTCCGTGAATTTTATTTCAATTTGCCCATCTTCTTTTGTAACGATCTTTTCCCCCTGAAAAAGTTCGCTTCCGGTCGACAAATCACGGGGTCCAGTCTCTGAAACAGCCTGGGCATGTCCCTGAAGACTTACCACAACGCCTATGGTTTTTCCTGATGCTGTGTTCTTATCCATAACAAGATCCTAAAATAAAATTTTTAAATTAACGATCCGATTAAAATAAAAAAAATAGCCGAGTTACCTAATGGCAACCCGGCTATCATTATGACCCGTGGCTTTCCGCCCCAGCCGTTAAGCTAGTTTGGCTTTTTCATTAATCTATTAAATCTATCAACATTGTGCAATATTCATGCCGATATTACGGAATTTGCTGCGGTAACACAAAAAAGAGCAATCAGCCTTGTAAACAGAAGCTTACCGAATATTATGCACGATATAAATATTTGACCCGACATTACAAAACATAACAAACTATATTAAGTTTCTCTTAACCTATGTAATAAATGTAACATCAATAGAGAAAATATTTCCTAAGGGTTTTTACCTATTTTTTGATAAATCTCCCTGATCTGATGAACCAATCATGTCATCGAAGGAGCATTCTTTTTTATCTGACAGAGGAATAATTCCGGTGACGTGATAAATCGGTATTTTTTTTGAAACATTTTTAAGGGTGCGGTTTCCTAAACATTCACACTCAACCTGTTCTCTAACCATGTTGTAGGTTTTAGGCCCCACATAAAGTTTGCTTTTTTTAGACAAAGCGCCGATTCTTGCCGCCAGAATTGTAACAAGCCCTGAAGCAGTGTAGGTCCATCGTTCCATGACAGTACTTTTCATCCTGGTAATTCCCACATACCCCTCTCCGGAACTGATACCGATATGCAGATCAACCCCTCCCCAGGGATAATTAAATTCTCTGTTGATCCTTTTATTTTCTTCAATTATATCAAGGGCGGTTGAGACGGCTTCAAAGGCATAGTTTTCGATGGTATCACTTTTAAAGATGACCATGATCCCGTCACCGGAAGTTTCATTTATCTCTCCCCCATGCTGATGGATGCATTTTAAATAGCTTGAAAAATGATTTTCAACCATGTGGTTGACCATTCGCTGGTCATTATTTTCCGTAATAACGGAAAAATTCTGTATATCAACAAACAAAACAGAAACCTCCATGGGATGTTTCTCAACTGACAGACTGTCAGGGTCTTTTTCAACGATATTTGCAACACTGTGAGGAACAAATTTTGTAAGCTGGTTTTTCAGCTTGGTAAGGGATTCATTGATAATGACCTGGTCCTGAAGGCTTTTTGAATAATTCTTTACATCATCATACAGCCGAGCATTTTCAAGGGCAATCGCAACGTAGTCTGATATGGCAGACAAAAAAGTATTGTCCACATCGGTAAATTTGCCCTTTTTTTTGTTTAATGCCTGAAGAACGCCAATGCAGTGGCCCCCGCTGTTAATAAGCGGCACACATAAGATATTTTCAGTTTTAAATCCGGTTTTACAATCAACCCCGACATTAAATCGAGGGTCTCTATATGCTTCATTAAGGGACAGAGATTCTTTATGTTTAAACACCCAGCCTCCAATGCCCTCCTTTGCCGATATCCTTATCTCACAGTTTTCCATTCCCGTGGCAACCAGAGACCAGAGTTCATCTGTTTTTTCATCATATAAAAACACCGAACTTCTCTGGGTTCCCATGATATGGTTCGTCTGATTCATCACCAGGGGAAACAATACATGAATATCGATTTCTGCCGTGATGGTTTTACCCACTTCACACAATTTATGAAACCGCTCGTTTTGTTCTCTTAATGAAAAATCTTCCTGTCTTCGTCCGATCTGTCTTTTTTCGTTTGTTATATTCATGGGTTATACCTAAGAAAAGAAAGTCTGTCTGCATTGTTCATTATCGCCATTGCCACCTGATTGCAAGCATTGTGATATCATCGGTCTGGGGAGCCTTTCCCGTAAATTCAAACAGATCTGACTTAATGGTTTCCAGAAAAACCGCTGCAGAACCTTGAAAACCATATTGCAACAGGTTTTCAAGTCTGGCTCGTGTGTAGAATGCGCTTGTTTCCGATCTTGCTTCCGTTACCCCATCTGTATAGCTGAAAATCAGGTCATCTTTTTCAAGCTGAATTGTTTCTATTTCGTAAATCGCGCTCTCGATCGGCCCCAGAGCCGGACCTGTCGCTTTAAGCGAGTTTTTTATGCCATTTCTCCCGATAACCAGAGCAGGTTCATGCCCACCGTTGACATAAAACAATTTACCGGTTAACTGGTCAACAATGCCAAAGAACAAGGTCACAAACATGCCGTCATCACCATGTTCCTTTGCTATATATTTATTTGCCAGAGAAACAGCTTCCAGAGCCGCGCCTGGAGAAAACACATCATCTGCACTTCCAAAACCGCCAACCCTCTCTTCAGTGGTGAAGGCCCCTGAAAAAATACGGAGAAGACTTCGAGTCAATGCCATGAAAAGTGCAGCTCCGATACCCTTTCCACTGACATCACCAACAACAAAACCAAGATGACTGTCGGGCAATTCAAACAGGTCATAAAAATCCCCCGACAATTGCAGGGCAGAATGAAAATATGATCCGAGATCACAGTTTTTAACATCCGGAAGGTGACGGGGCAGAAAATCATTCTGTATTTTCTTGCCTTTCTTACACTCGTCGTCAAGGGCGCTGGAATATTTTTCCGCGGATTGTTTAGCCTTTTCAAGTAATCCTTTTGATTGCTCAAGCTCATTATACAGCTTTGCATTTTCGATGACCACCGACATCTGATCCGCGACCTGCTGGATAAAATCGACAATATC
>CAMBQS010000361.1 GCA_945870015.1 Desulfocicer vacuolatum DSM 3385 | reverse complement strand
TTCCCTGAAAATCTGCTGTCTCTCACCGGATAGCATACATAGGATAACATGGCAGGCAAGCTGAAAAACATGCTGGAAACATCGGCGGTTTATTGGGAACCAAAGATCAAGACCTATGGCTTCCATGAGGTTTATGATCTGACGATGCTGGAGGGAACCATTCAACAGGAGCGGATTGCACAGTTTGGATCTTTTCTGGAAAACCTGGATGTCCCTGAAATCAATTTTCATTTGATTTTAATGCAAACACTGAAAGATCATGTCATTGATTTCCGCATAGTTCTGGATCGGAAATGGGAGGAAAAAATACAGCAAACTTGTAATTCCATCATCCGGGAAAAAGGCGAAGAATCATTTCTACTTCAATCGCCGGTTGAATTGATCTATTTTTTCGGTCCCCATTTTGGCGATCGGTATGGAATTGCGGATACCACGTTTCAGGTTTTGGTGGAAAACAATCTTCCGGTTCTGGCTGCCGGGTTTTCCGGCTCAGCCGTATATCTTGTGCTGCCGGACAAAGGAATCCAAAAAGTCAGGCCGGTTTTTACAAGTGCTTTTGAAGTGCCGAAAAACAAATAAGGAATAAGCAAATAACCGGGTATCAATATCAAGAGGGTCATTTCCCTATGGCCAAAGAAAATTCAAAAGAAAATGACTGGCGGTACAGAATCTTTGATTCACTCTCTTATCCAACCCTTATCCTGGATCTGGATAAGAACATTCTGGATGTGAATTCAAGTTTTCTGGAAAAATTTGGAAGCAAAAAAGGTATTCTCGGAAAAAAGTGTCATGAGCATTTTTTTCAATCCAGTGTGCCCTGTTCATCCATGCAGTGTCCTTTTCAAAAGGTGATCTCCGAAAAAAAAGGGCGTTCTATCCTGATGCGGGTGATTCAGGATGATCAGGAAAGATGGGAGGACCGGGTATTTTCACCAATACTGGATGATAAGGGTGAGGTTGCCTATCTCCGGGAAAGTATCCGGGATGTAACTCAGATTAAAACCCTGGAAAAAGAGTTGAAGGGGGTCCAGAATCTTTTTGAAAAGGTGGTGCAGAGTTCTGCCAGCGGTATTGTCGCAGCCGATATGAAGGGCAATGCCCTGCTGATGAACCGGGCGGCGGAAGAACTTTTCGGCTATTCCTTCCGGGAGTTTATTCATAAAAAAACGGTCAGGGATTTTTATCCGCCGGGAGTTGCAAAGGAAATCATGAGAAAGCTCCGGAGTGATGAATACGGCGGTAAGGGGAAGCTGACCAATATCAAGGTGGAAATTATCAATTCAAGGAATGAGAAAATATCCGGAGAAATTGCGGCTGCGATTATCTATCAAGGGGATAAAGAGGTCGCAACAATGGGGATATATACGGATCTGACGGAAAAGATTGCGGTGGAAAAAAAACTGGAAGAAACCCAGAGACGCCTGATGCAATCGGAAAAAATGGCTTCCATCGGTCAACTGGCTGCGGGGGTTGCCCATGAAATCAACAACCCGTTAACCGGCATTCTTTTTTATGCAACCATGGCGATGGAGAGCCGCGACAAGGATGATCCGATCCGGGAAGATCTGAATTGTATCATTGAAGATGTTCATCGGTGCAAAGGGATTGTCAAGGATCTGCTTGTCTACAGCCGTCAGTCCAGTCCAGCCAAGGATTTGATCGATCTCAATTCGGTTGTCGTGAAAAGCCTTTCTCTGATTCATGACCAGAAGCTGTTTGGCAATATCAAGATCAATAAAATAATGCCCGATGAGGAGATGATGATCCATGCGGACAGACAGCAGCTCAACCAGGTGATTATCAATCTGGTGATGAATGCAGGGGATGCAATGGAAGGTAACGGGACATTAACCTTGCAGACATATTGCAACCGGGAAGCTGGAAAAGCTTTTCTGGAGGTTTCAGATTCAGGATGCGGTATTTCAAAAGAACATCTACCCCATATTTTTGATCCGTTTTTTACCACGAAAGAACTGGGTAAAGGAACCGGCCTGGGATTGAGTACAGTCTATGGGATTATACAGGAGATTGGCGGGGATATTTCGGTTAAAAAAACAGACAGTACGGGAACAACTTTTTTAATCGAATTTCCGCTTCATAACAAAGGAATCATGAATGATGTCTGATCATACAGGAACAGAGACAAAGCAGCACTACAAAATTCTGGTAATCGATGATGAAAAGCGGATCCGTGACGTCACTTACAGAATGCTGACCCAGGAAGGATTCGAGGTAGCTGTGGCGGAAAACGGTGAAGCCGGCATGAAGATGATCGAGCAGAATCATTTTGATATAATTCTGCTGGATCTGATGATGCCCGGTATTTCCGGCCTGGAGGTTCTGCCCTACCTGAAAAGCAACCACCCATATTCTGTCGTGATTGTGATTACCGGGTACGCTACACTGGAGCATTCCATCGAGGCGATGAAAAAAGGTGCGTTTGATTTTATTCCAAAGCCATTTGAACCAAAGGATCTTCGTATTGTCATTGCCAAGGCCGTCGAATTTATCAGCACCCTGCAGGATATCGCAAAAGAAAAATCCCGGATGGGGGTTCTGGTACATCAGCTCACAGGTGGTGTGATGGCAACGGACACGCAGAAGAAGATTGCCCTGGCCAATCCGGCGTTTCTGAAAATGATCGATTATTTTGGGCAGGATGTTATCGGGCAGCCTGTTACCGGAATTGTGAGAAATGAAAAAATTGAAAAGATGATTGATGAAGCGCTGGCCATGCCCTCGGAAGAGTTCTCGGACTTTACAGAGGAGATGGAACTTGGAAAAAATATCCTGAGTGTGCGCTGTATCCCCTTTCGGGACAGACTGAATCGTAACCTTGGAACCATTACAGTGATGAATGACATCACGGCATTAAAAAAAATCGATCAGTTGAAAACCGATTTTGTGAATATGGTGGCACACGAGATTCGAAGCCCCCTGAATTCCATAGCCATGCAGTTAAAAGTGATTCTGGATGGTCTGGCCGGATCGGTTACGGATAAGCAGAAGGAGATCCTGGACCGGGCATCTCAAAAGATCAATGCGCTCAGCAATCTTTCCACGGAACTTCTGGATCTTGCCAGTATTGAATCCGGATTGATCACACAGGAAAAGGAAAAATTCCATATCCGCAGTCTGCTGGAAGATCAGGTGGCTTTTTTCCAGCAATCGGCAGCAGCAAAAGGGATAACCCTTGAGCTGGATGCACTTCCGGATCTTCCCCCGATATTGGCCAATAAAAGCAATATCGAAGAAGTTTTTTCCAATCTGATTACCAATGCAATCAAGTATTCACCGGAAAACGGCAAAATAACCATTCTGGCTGTAACCGTGAAAACACATCTCTGCGTCAGCGTCAGTGATACAGGCTTCGGCATCCCTGCTGAAGATCTTCCAAAAATATTTGACCGGTTTTATCGGGTGAAAAATGAAAAAACCCGATACATTACCGGAACCGGCCTCGGACTTCCCATTGTTAAGAGCATCCTGGAAGCTCACAACGGCAAGATAAAGGTTGAAAGTGAGCCGGATAAGGGCAGCACGTTTTATGTTTACCTTCCGTTGGATATAAACCCGGTATAAAGTTGCTTGATCGATAGGATGAAGAAAAAACAGAAAATTATCAAAGAGGCAATCCGGTTGTTTGCCGAATATGGTTATGATGCGACCACCACACTCAAGATTGCGGAGATGGCTCATGTGACGGAGCCGCTTATTTTTTATCATTTCAAAAATAAGGATGGGCTTTTTGCAGAGGCCATTGAGTGTATTTTTTTTGAATATTTTTCACGGCTGGAATCCTTGAAAATCAAAACAGCGTCGGAATTTGAAAATCTTGAAAATCTCATCCATATGCATTTTGATTATATCGCAGAAATGCCGGATGAGTCGTATCTGGTTGCAAGCGTGCGTCCTGCAAGGTTG
>CAMBQS010000360.1 GCA_945870015.1 Desulfocicer vacuolatum DSM 3385 | reverse complement strand
TGTCCGGCGCCAACCACAATGACATCATATTTCTTGCTGTAAAAAGCCATATCTGCTGGAATATCCGTAAAAAAAAGTATAAAGACTAAAAATTAACAGAATATATCGTCGGCAGCACAATAGGTCAAGGGGACAGGTAGAGGATAAAGGATCATGACCAGAAGATACAATGATTTCAACACCTATCTCAAAAAAGAGTTTGGTGAGCGGGTTCAGAAGATTACGGTTGATGCCGGCTTCTCCTGCCCCAACCGGGACGGAACACTGTCATCCGGCGGCTGCATCTATTGTAACCCAAAAGGCTCCGGAACCGGTGCATACGGAAAAAAAATATCCATCACCGACCAGTTGGTTCAGGGAAAAGCTGCGCTGAACAGACGATACAAGGCCAATAAATTCTTTGCATACTTTCAATCCTTCACCAACACGTATGCCCCGGTTGAAAAACTGAAAGCGGTTTATGAAGAAGCTCTTGCCGTCAAAGATATCATCGGTCTTTCCATCGGAACCAGGCCGGACTGCGTGGACAATGAAATTCTGTCTCTCCTGGAACAATATGCCCGGAAATACCTGGTCTGGATTGAATACGGTCTGCAATCCGTCCACAACCAGACACTTGCTCTCATCAACCGGGGACATGATTTTCAAAGCTTTCAGAATGCTGTTCAGATGACCCAGGGCAGAAACATCAAAATCTGCGTCCATGTTATTCTGGGTCTGCCCGGGGAGTCCAGAATACAAATGCTGGAAACCGCAAAAACTCTCTCCGAAATGAAGATCGATGGAATCAAGATTCATCTGCTTTATGTGATTAAAGGAACCGGAATGGAACAACTATATCAGACAGGAGAATACCAATGCCTGGAACAGCAGGCGTATGTTGATCTTGTCTGTGATTTTCTGGAAAGAACCCCGTGGAATATTGTGATTCAGCGGCTGACCGGTGACCCGCACCGGGATGAGCTTGTTGCTCCAGAATGGTGCATGAAAAAAGCGGAAACCCTGAAGATGATTCAGGATGAACTGGAAAAGAGAAATACCCGGCAGGGCCAATTTGTTTCCCTCTGATCCTACCAACCGGCAATCATTTTTTTGACCGTGTCCAGCATCATGGGGCTGATGGGCCGCCACTTAGGTTCTATGGCCTTTCCATCATGCCATGTAAACTCTACAATATCAAATCGTTCCGGAATTTTATGAACTTTTCCAACCCCATATTCCGAAGCTGCATAATATTCCACCCAGAGCATCCTTCGGGGATCAATCCCAAACCGCTGCGTAACCAGTGTGGCAATATGTCCAGAGCAGCTCCGGATCGACATGGATTCCTTCCCGATATCCTTGCTGATGACCACGATGGGCCGCAAAAGTACGGAACCACTGGATTGCTCACGGCTTTCATCATAGATCCGCATTTTGCACTTGCCACTGGCAAGCCGCAGCTTTCCACCCCATCCATCCCAGGAAAATATGTCATCATAAATCATCATCGGTCTTTCACACCTTTTGGGCAAGCAGGAGATCTTGTTTCATTCAATATCCATAGTCATGCAGAAACAATATAATACAGATTTTTCAGAATGCCAAAAATATTGATTTTCTAAACAGATCCATTTCCAGCGTTTGCTTGATCATAATGATCATCCGGTCAGATGACCGTAAATCTGAAAAAGCCGTCCTGGAAGCTCACAAACATCTGAAATCACGCTGTGATGAAATTTTCCATACAACTGATCGAGTTGGTCATTCCCGCTGATATTCACGGTAATGCCATGAGCAAAAAGATTTTTGGACCGGGCTTCGAGCAATGCTTTCCGGGTATCCTGGATCGCATACTCCTGCTTATATCCATTGTCATTGGGAAATCCATCGCTCAGGATCAGCAGCAACCGGACCTTTGAACCGAGTTTTTCCAGCTTGCCGGAGGCGTGACGGATCGCGGCTCCCATACGGGTGCTGCGAAGGGGCTGCATCGCGTTTATCCTGTACGTAATATTTTCTTTCATACTTTCATGAAACTCCTTGATTGGATAATAATCCACCCCGAGCCGGCCTGTTCCGGAAAAACCGGCTATGGAAAAAGAATCCCCCACAACCGAAAGCGCCTCACATAGCAGGACAATCGCTTCCTTCTCAATGGTAAGGACGGATTTATCCGTGCCGGAAACAGTATTGGCAGTGGATCGAGAAAGATCTACCAGCACCAGAACCGATACGTCACGAACCTGTTTCATCCGTTTCATATAGATACGCTCAGATGGAGTGATACCGGCTTTTCTCTCAATGGCATAATCAAGCAGGGCCCGGTAGTCAAACTCATCCCCTTCCAGCCAGCGTCTCAGGATGATGAGCCCTTCCGGCTTCAACAGTTCAAAAGAAGACCGGATCTGCCGGATCAACTCCTGATGGAGAGACAAGGTATCCTGATAAAATCTCCCCTGCTTTTCCAGAATCGGTTTTTCACGAACCAGCACATGATCCGGAAGATAATCCCCCTGATCCATATCCCATTCCCGGTAGCGGAATATTTTATAATCCATTCCATTCTCCGGAAACAAGGCCTCCTGCAAATCAGTTGAATCTGCAAGCGCTTGTTTTTGCAGAGACACCAGTATATCCCGGATCATCTGTTCAGGATTCTGATGATGGTCTCCTGAACCTGTCACCAGAATTTTGATATCCTCCTGGGACAGCTTTCCCGACTCCTTATCCATTCTCTTTCGGATCTCAGACCAATAGACTTTTTTTCCATTTTCCCTGAAAATTTTCCGGATCTGCTCTGCCTTCTGCTGCTGCTGAAGAAATGAGGCTGCATATAGATCCGGCCGGAGACTTCTGTTAAACGGAATTGGAATCGGCTGATATTTTTCATTCCGGTCACATACAGTCTGAAAAAATTCTTCCACCTCCGGATAGGATAACAGAACCAGTTCAGCAATGGTTTCAACCGTTCCATCCTGCTGGATCTGATGGAAAAATTGTTCTGAAAGACGATTCACAAGCACCCCTTCCTGTGAATCATGACCTGTTGTAAGCCCCGGACTGATGGCAACCGCCGCATACAACTTCAACAACAAATCGTTTGACCTGGTATGGGAGAGCAATTTTTCATAATCTTTGAGCAGAAACGGCTTTGCCTGTCTGACCGCTCCCGGGCTTGCCCGATTCATACGTACCCGGATACGACCGTGTTCAAAAATGGTAAACAGATCACAAGCCAGAAGGGGTTCCGGGAACAGCCGGAAAAAGCGCTCCATATCCGAATGTCCGTCCTGTATTGCATTTTCAAGAAGATTTTCATCCAATAATGGGATTCCGATATTTTTCGCTCTGCATCGATCTATTGCTTTTTGAAGGTCAAATGCAAAGGTATCAAACTCATAGTATCCTGCTTCCAGCCGAACCAGCACTTTGTAAAGGTTCAGGTTCTCTTCTTTATCACCCGCATCGATCTCTTCCGGTAGATACAGGTTCCGTCCATCTGAAACCACGCAAGGCCCGTCCATACCCCTATCCAGTTTCTTGCCGGCCAGAGAGGAAAAAGGGCAAACCTTGAGGGAAAGCCCTGTGGCTGCCTGAATGTACCGATTCAGACGATGCTGAACCTGTTTCAGCGGAACAACCACTTGAAGCGCAAGGCATGTATCCACGGCAGCCCGTGTATTCAGGGAAAGAAATTTTTCTCCAAGAACCGGATTCTTTCTGTACTTTTCAAGGCCTATGGTGACAAATTCAGAAAGACCCTGATGGCCCAGAAAACCCAGCTCCCGCTTCAAGCTTTCGATAAATGGTTCCGCCAGTGAAACATCCATCCGGATAATCCTGCAAAGTTCGGTCATCACCCGGATTTTCTTCTGATCCGGAAGCCACTGACACATTTGTGACAGAAGTGCCGCAACCTGCTTGCACTGGTTGTAATTCATATCCTGGCTAAATGCATCTTCCAGAA
>CAMBQS010000359.1 GCA_945870015.1 Desulfocicer vacuolatum DSM 3385 | reverse complement strand
CCAGAATAATGTGCATGGCGGTCTGTGCACTTCTCCGCTCAATCGATTTCGGAGGAGAGGTGTACAATCTGTCTTTCAATATATCCAGATAGAATGCGGAAAGATCCACGGAACAATAGTTATACAGGGAGTGGTAGATAACATGAAATTCATACGTTTCATATGCCTTGCGCGCTTTCTTGATGATTTCACAGAGCTTATGCAGGGCAAATCGATCGATATCCTGCAATTTTTCCAAAGGGACAGCATCCTGTTCCGGATGAAAGTCAGCGATATTGCCGATGATGAACCGGCAGGTGTTCCGGATGCGCCGATAGGCATCGCTCAACTGTTTCAGAATGGAGTCGGAAATCCGTACATCATCCCGGTAGTCGGATGCCGCCACCCACATCCTCAGGATTTCAGCCCCATATTTCTGGATGACTTCTTTGGGAGCGACCACATTCCCGACTGATTTTGACATTTTTTTGCCCGATGCATCCACCACAAAGCCATGGGTTAAAACAGCCTTGTAGGGCGCTGCATTCCGGGTCTCGACAGCAGTCAGCAGGGTGCTGTGGAACCACCCCCGGTGCTGGTCGCTTCCTTCAAGATAAAGATCCGCAGGCCAGGAAAGATACTCTCTCTCTTCCAGAACAGCCGCATGGCTGACACCGGAATCAAACCAGACATCCAGGATATCGCTCTCTTTGACAAAGGTGTTGTTGCCGCATTTTTCACAGACCGCTCCGGATTCAAGAAATACGGAAACATCTTTTTCAAGCCAGGCATCTGCACCGTATTCGTCAAACTGGGAGAATATTTTTTCCACAATTTTTTCATTTATATGAACGGTATCGCACTTCTCACAGGTGATCACCGTAATGGGGACGCCCCAGGTTCGCTGCCTGGAAACGCACCAGTCCGGACGGTTTTCAATCATGCCGTAGATTCTTTCCCGCCCCCAGGAAGGAATCCAGGTCACGCGGTCAATCTCTTTCAGCGCTTTTTCTCTCAGGCGGGTCTGATCCATGGAGATGAACCATTGGGGAGTTGCCCGGAAAATAACCGGTTTCTTGCACCGCCAGCAATGGGGATAGCTGTGATCAATGGTCTCTTCAGCCAGCAAGGCATTTTTTTCTTTTAACTTCTGAACGATCTCTTTGTTTGCCTTGAACACAAACTGATTGTTGAAAAATTCAACCTCATCCGTGAAACATCCATTGTCATTCACCGGTGAATAGGAGTCGATGCCGTATTGAAGCGCAATCTCATAATCTTCCCGGCCATGACCAGGGGCGGTGTGAACACACCCGGTTCCGGCATCCAGGGTAACATGATTTCCCAGAAGTATAATGGATTCCCGGTCGTAAAACGGATGCAGGCAAGCTTTCTTTTCCAGGTTCCGGGAATCGATCTCTTTGATGATTCTGTACTCTGCAATTCCAAAGGTTTTCATACAGCCTTCCACCAGATCCTTTGCAAGAATGAGGATCTCGTTTCCGGCTATTTCCACGGCTGCATAGATAAAGTCCGGATGCAAAGCAATCGCCAGGTTTGCAGGCAAGGTCCAGGGGGTTGTTGTCCAGATCACAACCGAAGTTTTTTTACCGGAAAGCTCCGGGATCACCTGGTCAAGCTTGTCTTTCAATAAAAATTTTACATAGATTGAGGGTGATTTGTCATCTGCGTGTTCGATTTCCGCCTCTGCAAGGGCGGTTTTACAACTGCAACACCAGTGAATCGGCTTTTTGCTTTTAAACAGATTTCCCTGGAGTGCAAATTTGCAGCATTCCCTGGCAATGATCGCTTCATACCGGTATTTCATGGTCAGGTATGGGTTGTCCCATTCTCCCATCACACCCAGTCGTTTGAATTCTTCCCGCTGAATATCAATGAATCCCTCTGCATAGGAACGGCACTCTTTCCGAATTTCAACCTGGGTCATGTTATTCTTCTTTGAACCAAGCTTCTGATCCACATTGTGCTCAATGGGCAGGCCATGGCAGTCCCAGCCCGGCACGTAAGGAGCATCAAAACCTTCCATCTGTTTGGACCGGACAATGATATCCTTTAAGATCTTGTTCATGGCCGTGCCGATATGGATATGGCCATTGGCATAAGGAGGGCCGTCATGGAGGATAAATTTCTTTTTTCCTTTGGATACTTTCCGGATTTTTTCATACAGACAATCTTTTTCCCACTGCTGCAACTGAACCGGCTCCTTGTTTGCCAGGTTTGCTTTCATGGGAAACGGGGTATTCGGAAGGTTTAACGTATTTTTGTAATCCATAGATCCTCCAGGGATATGTATACCATTCAGGCTGCAAAAACCTGAATTGATTATTAATGATTCATACTCAAAAAGTTTTAAACACTATGGCAAATTGCCGTCTGGTGTCAAGGGAATAGTTGGGTTTCTGCAATTGAATCCAATGACCCGGTTACAGAATGATCAGGCTGCGTACTGCCCCCTGAAACGGAAGCGTATAGGTTTCAACAACCGGCGGTTTTGGAAATCCGGATATGGATTTCACCTCCTCTTCTGTTTTCCGGCTTTTCATGGCAATCAATTGTCCTCTGTTTTTCAGAAAAGGAGATGCAAGACCGGCAAACCGTTCCAGATCCGTAAACGCACGGCTGATGGCTGTATCAAATGATTCCCGGTATTGGGGATCGTTACCCATCTCTTCAATGCGAGCGTGGACAGCCTCTATATTTTCAAGATTCAGAAGCCGGATCACCTGTTTTAAAAAATTCACCTTTTTCCGGGATGCATCCACAAGTGTCACACAAAGGGATGGCCGGACAATCTTTAAAGGGATTCCCGGAAACCCTCCTCCGGTGCCGATATCAATCAGGGAGGTGTTTTCCGCTATTTTATGCAGCGGGATAAGGGAATCGATGTAATGTTTCACGGCGATATCCATTGGATCGGTAATGGCGGTAAGATTTGTTTTCCGGTTCCATCTCATCAGCTCTTCCGCATGAACAGCCATCATCTCGGCCTGTTGACTGGTAACGTGAATGCCGAGTCCGGCAGACCCTTCCCGGATAACGGATTTCCATTTGTCTGAATGAAACTGGTTCATGATGAAAAAAAGGATGAAAAATTTTTATGATGAGTTTTTCAATGTCCTGGGTCTGGAATCATTAAAATCCATCAGGATTTCAATCTCCGTCTCTTTGGTGATCACCCGGGCATTGGGATATCTTTTGGTAAACACATGCAGCATGGCTGTATTTTCTTTCAATACAGTAGCCAGAAACTGTTTATAATCATTTTCAATGGCAATCCCTTCCAGCACCTCCAGAAGATAGGAGGCAACACCTTTATTCTGGAAATCCTCCCGGACGACAAAAGCAATTTCCGCAATGGTGTCGTCTACATTTGCATAGGTTCCAATGGCGATAATATCTTTGAATCCCCCTTTTTGATACAGTCCGATGATCGACATGTTTTTCCGGTAATCCACGGAAGCCCATTGACGCTGCACCATCTCGTGAGAAAATGTGCTGATTTTACAGAAAAAGCGTGAAAAAATGGTTTTATCCTGCAACGAGTAGAAAAAATTCCGGGAGGAAAATTCATCCGACGGCAGAATCGGCCTGAACTCGATGGTCTTGTTGTTTTTCATTTTCAGGGAGCTTTTATACCCTTCCAGAAACAACAGATCCTCCTGGGCCGGTGGAAGCTGGTCTGCAAAAATATAGTGGTGCTTCCTGGCTTCCCGTACCAGTGCATCCCTGAATTTGGGATGAGCAATCTGGGCCATCTCCATGACCCTCTGGTATATGCTTTTCCCTTGAAGCTCGGCAATGCCGTATTCGGTGATGACAAAATTCACATCTCCTCGGGTGGTAGCCACACCCGCACCTTCACTCAGATGGGATACAATCCTGGATACTTTCCCTCCCTGGGCTGTGGAAGGCAGCGCAATGATCGAAAAACCGCCTTTGGACATGGAGCTGCCCC
>CAMBQS010000358.1 GCA_945870015.1 Desulfocicer vacuolatum DSM 3385 | reverse complement strand
TGAAGCCGGTTTCGAACAGCAGATTCAGCAGACTGTTGAAGCTCATAATCCAGGGTGGTGTTTACAACAAGTCCCCCTTGATACAGGAGAGTTGAGCCAACGATATTTTCCAGTTGATTGGTTACATGCTGGAGAAAATAGGGAGCTTTTATGTGATCTTCAGAGCGCTTTCCAAGCAGGAGCGGTTCATTCCCGGTTTTTTCGAATTCATTTTCCGAGATGATATTATTTCGAAACATCTGTTTCAGAACAATATTTCTTCGTTCGACGGCTCGCTCCGGACTGATGAGAGGCGACAGGCGGGATGGTAATTGCGGCATACCGGCAATCAGCGCTGCTTCCGCAAGGGTAAGCTGTTCGACCGGTTTGTTGAAAAAGGTTTTGGCTGCGGCACTGACACCATAGGCACCGCTTCCGAAATATATCTGATTCAGATACAGTTCCAGAATTTCATCTTTTGTGTATCGTCTTTCCAGTTGGAATGCGAGAATGGCTTCTTTCAGTTTTCGAACAAGGGTCTTTTCGCTGGTGAGAAAAAGGGTTTTGGCCAACTGCTGAGTGAGTGTGCTGGCGCCTTCGACAAGCTTTCGCGCGTAAATATCTTTGTAGATGGCGCGAACAATACCTTTCAGATCAACACCGCTGTGCTGATAAAAAGATTTATCCTCAATGGACAGGATGGCCTGTATCAGGTGTCTGGGAATACGATGGAGCGGCAGCGGGTCTCTTTTTTCCAGGAACAGCTCGGAAAGCAGGATATGGTCTGCGGAATAGATACGTGTGACAGAAGAGGGTTTGTATGATTCAAGCGAACGGATTTCAGGCAGATCCCGGGTGATCGCGATCAGGATTCCACCCGGGATACCCAATATCATGCCGCATAGCACAACCAGAAATATGCGCATTTTGTTTTTTCGAAATGGTAAACCTGTCATGCCCTGTTCCAGAGAGTAAATTGTTTCGTCCGTAATATTAGGACAGGGATATGGATCAGGGCAAGCTATTTATTTTATGATAACGGATTAACCGGCCTTGGCCTGTTCTTCAACAACTGGAGGGGGAACAGCGGCACACAGACCGGATTCGCCCCAGATATATTTTCCATACTTCAGGTATCCACGGACATTGTTCAGCCGGGCATCCTTATTTTTTTCAACCGGGATGACGTTTCCCGAAACCAGCGGTTGCAGATATTTTCCAAGCTCGGTGCATCCGCCTCCGGTTAAGATAATGGCGTCGATATCCCAATCCTCAGCCCATAGCCGATCAATATCATTGGCGATGGTTTCAGCCGATTGCTGAAAAACCTGATCGCGGATTTTGGTGATGTCGTATTCCTGGCCTCTCATTTTGATAAAGCCGGATTCAACTGCATTGTAGAGACGATACAGCTCGATGCTGATACCGCTTTTTTCCTGCAGCTTGTTTGCAATTACCCGGAAGATCTTTGAGATACCGGTGTCCATGGTCGTGCTGCCCCGGTCAATGTACCGAAGCTTGTCAAATATGGAAAAGTCCGTGGTACGGAATCCAATGTCAATAATGCCAACCTTCTGCCGGGTCAGATCCATGTTGATGATTTTGCCCTTATCGTCCATGAGCAGATTGAAAAAGCTTCCCAGGGGTTGCGGCATCATCCGGACCTTTTTAATGAAGATTCGCTTGGTTGCGCTTTTTCCATCTGTTTTGTGATAGGTGATGGAGTGCTGTCCGGTAAGCATTTTTGCAAATCGGGTGTTGTGTTCTTTAAAATAGGATACCGGCAGACCGGAAACAATATTGATCGGAGCATCTGAATTGGCAAATTTGCCGGTTACGGTTAATGCAAGAATCTTTACAAAATCAGTGATCAATTTTTCCTGATCCAGGGTAAATTGTTTTACATTGGACTGCTGCTCTGCATAGTCCCCTACAAAATAGGACTTATCATCAATGGTTACATGCAGTTGGTCGGAGAATGAAGAATTGCCGAGATCCGCAAAAAACTGTATGTCCACAGCTTCTCCAAAAATTGACTTGAACATGATGTACTCTTTCCCATTTGAGGCTTTTGTAAAGCCAAAACCAATATCAATGCCTAAGACTTCCATTGTTTCCTCCAGGAATATTGAGGGTTATGTCTGATAAGGATCAGGATTTTTCATTTGTACAGTAAATTCCGATGTTGCATGATTCCGGCAACATCAGGCTTGGGCTTGAGGCATGTGCAGGGTGTTCCCCAGAGAGTTAATGGCATTTGGAATGTCAACTTTTTAACGCCCCCCTTGGGGCACAGTCAACAATTCCCCCCTTGAGGGGGGCCTGGGGGGGTGTCTTGGCTTATCGATGAAAACCATATATTACAAATATCAGGCTTTTGTTACACCCCCCCCCTTAATCCCCCAAGGGGGGAATCAATTGAATAAGGATATTATTTCCAAATGCGATTACACTGTGGTGTTCCCTGTTTTGTATCTGTAAAGAATTCATGATTCCGGACAATCGATAACAGTCCGGGACATCCTCGTGAATTAGCAACTATTGTGCCATTATACGGCAAGACTTTTGTGATGAGAAAAGGTCTGAGATCAGCATGAAGGGAGCTGTCTATCTGGTTTTCTGCATTTGCAGGCTATCAATGCAGCGCTATGGTGGTTGAAAAAATTTCCGCTTATGTTTTTTATAGAATGTTGTGGCGGGATGACACATCTCTGTTGAATGAAAATCGGGCAGGAGTTTGTTTTTTTTAAGTGGTGCGCCAGAATCTTGACTTAAAGAAGCCAATATTTTGGCTCATTCCTGTTTCAGCGGCTGGGAAATCTTATATGTAGGTTTTTTACTCTTTATCTTTCTTGTCTTCGATCTGTTCCGGCTTTTCCGTTTCCGAGGTTGCTTTTTTGAAATTTTTAATCCCTTTACCAAGGCTGGCACCGATCTCCGGTAATTTGCCGGCTCCAAAAATGATCAGGATGATAATCAGTATAATGACAAGTTCCGACATTCCAATACCAAACATTTGATCCTCCCCGTTGTTTTTTAAGCGGTCATGAATCCGGGTTCCGATAAAGCCGATATTCATGAAGCTTGATTTGGAGCCAGAATATAGCATCGGCCGGATAGGGTGTCAATCATTGAAAAATCATCATTAAAATCAAAAGTCAACCCTGCTGCTGAAATCAAAAAAATATTCATATCCGAAAAATTTTCCTTGCAAAAAATTCCACAGATGGTTCATACCCATGGGACAAATCAAATCAAACCGTAAATAAAGAAAAAATTTAACTTGTCAGGAGAGACAGAATGAACCGGAAAATTAAAATCGGGGCATTGATATCAGGTGGCGGCACAAATCTGCAGGCAATAATCGATTCCTGTGAATCCGGAAAAATCAACGGTGAAATGGTTTTTGTGGGCACAGACAATCCATCCGCAGCAGGGTTGAAACGGGCTGAATACCACAGGATTCCCTCATTTGTTGTGAACTATGCAGATATCATCAGAACTGTGAATCAACAACCGGAACAGGCAAACATTCCAAAAGATTTTGATATGGAGGATCTTTTGCAGAAACAATCCATTTTTTCAGACAAAGAGAATCCTGAAAAAATGAAGAAGTTTTTATTATCCCGGGTGGCCGCGGAAGCCGCGCTGCTGGAGAAGATGAAAGGGTTTGATTTTGACCTGATTGTGCTTGCCGGTTTTCTGCGAAATCTGACACCCTATTTCATTGATCGCATCAATACAGATGCAGGGCTTCCGAAGATCATGAATATCCATCCGGCAATCCTGCCTGCTTTCCCGGGCAAAGATGGCTACGGGGATACATTCCGATATGGCTGCAAGGTAGGGGGCTGCACAGTTCATTTTATCGATTATGGAGAAGATTCCGGCCCGATTATCGGGCAAAAAACCTTTCCCATCGAACCCGGCGATACCCTGGACTTGATCAAAAAAAAGGGGCTGGAAAAAGAGTGGGAGCTTTACCCGGAATGCAT
>CAMBQS010000357.1 GCA_945870015.1 Desulfocicer vacuolatum DSM 3385 | reverse complement strand
AAAATGAGTAAAAAATTGAAAGTATTTCTCATCCTTTTGGGAGTGTGCCTATCCTTATTATTGCCGGACAATGGAAACGCCTCTGAACCCATTGATGAAAAGGAAACGGGGGTGACAATAAACGCGGCTGTTATTGAGAAAGGCACCCGGATTTCCCTTCAGAATGTCAAGGTATATTTGCGTGATCTGAAAACAGATGAGATCGCAGCATCCCCTGTAACCGGATCGAACGGAGATTTCCAGGTGAGTGTCAAGCCGGGTCGATATCATGTGATCATCACATCTTCCGGGTATGACAAATTCGAAGAAGAGATCGATGTAAATCCGGAGCAGGAAAATGATTTTCTTTTCCGGGTGATTCCTCAGATAATAAATCCATATCGTGTTGTCATCCGGCAGAAAAAAAAGAAAAGTGAAGTCTCGAAACAGACCATAACCCTTCAGGAAGCCGCAAGTTTACCCGGCAGCAACAGGGATGTTTTAAAATCCGTAACCAACTTGCCTGGGGTGAATTCGGTTTCTGTGTTCAATGGATACGGAAATGGTATTGTTATCCGGGGTTCTGCCCAGGAAGACAGCTTGTTTACAGTGAATGAACATTCCATTCCGGGCTTTTATCACTTTGGAGGATTTGAAAGCATTATCGAGCCTGAGATGATCGACTCGATTGATTACAATGCAGGCGGGTTTTCCGCAGAATATGGAAATGCCATGGGTGGCGTGATCTCCATGAATATCCGGAATCCAAGAACCGATCGAATCGGAGGGTATGCAAATCTTGGTTTTCTTTCTTCGTCATTCATGGTGGAAGGTCCTGTCTCGGAAAAAGATTCGTTTTACTTCAGCCTGAAAAGAGGGTTCCTTGACCAGTACATTAAAATTGCAGAGAAGGTTGATGAAAACAGGGATAATAAAATCGATTTTATAAAATACCCTGCCTATTATGACGGCTCTTTGATGTTCAACCATACGATATCCGAAGGAAATGATCTGAGGCTGATCAGTATCCACTCCAATGATTCAATGAAATTCACAAATCCGGAAGATCCGGTATCGGAGCGATATTCCGACACGCTGAAATACACGGAATATTTTTCAACCTTTATGGGTGAGTGGCATTGCAAAAAGGGAAAGCTCAAGTCCGTGCTGTCACCTATGTATACACTGTCTCAGATTACGTGGGACCAGGGTGAAAGATCCTACCACAAACAGAATGTCAATACGTTTGCACTCAGCGAGAAAGGTGAGTACCGCCTGAACGGAGCCCATAAACTGACCGGCGGAGCAAGGCTTGATTCTGCACATGTAAATCTTGACTCCAATTCAATGATTATCGAAAAGGAAGGAGAAATCTCCTATGACAATCAGGATCTGGAATTAAAGCTGAACAAGGATTTCAACTTCTTCTTCCCGACAGTATATCTGATGGATCAGGTCACTGCGGGTGATTTTACCGTCACACCCGGAATTCATTCATTCCGGGACACCTATAATAAGCATAATGTTTTGGATCCAAGATTGTTTGTGCGGTATCAGGTTACCCGAAAAACAGCGGTTAAAACCGCAGCAGGTCAATATTCCCAGATACCTCAATATGACGAATTTCTTGAGCCCTGGGGAACCCGCGGCCTGAAACCGGAGAGATCCATTCATACGGTTGCCGGCGCTGAACATTATTTTACCGATGACCTTTTTATTGATGTGCAGGTCTACAACAAAAAATTCAAGGATCTGGCTGTACGGAATATCGAGGATGATCCCACCCTCTACAGCAATGAAGGAAGCGGCCGTTCCTATGGTGCTGAAATTCTCCTCCGCCATAACATGACGGATAATTTTTTCGGATGGATAGCCTACTCCTATTCTGTTGCAAAAAGAAAAGATGGTGAAAATGAGCCTGAACGGTATTTTGATTCCGATATACCCCACAATCTGATCACGGTTGTCAGCTATAAGCCGAACCGGTTCTGGTCTTTTGGATTTCGATACCAGTATGCTTCCGGAGCGCCATATACGGATCTGCTCAATGTGAATACAATTTATGATACGGATAATAATGAGTATATCCCTCAATATTCCGGCCTGATCAACAACAAAAGACTTCCATCCCATCATATTGTTGATTTCAGAATCGATAAATATTGGATTTTAAATAATATCATACTCAGCACCTATCTTGATTTCAGAAATATCCTGCAAAGCAAGTATGTGACATCAATCGAGTACAATGAGGATTATACGGATCTGGAACAACAGGTTTCTGTTGATTCTGAAATACCCCTGATTTTTCTGGGTATGAAAATTGATTTTTGATGGAGATAAACATGAAAAAGTATTTGATGATATTAAACCTCCTTTTCTTCCTTCTTGTTTCATGTGGTGATAGCGATCTATCGGAAGACTATCTTACAGTCAGCAATAAAATACTTGCGATCCGGGTCCAGGAACCGGAAGCAAGACCCGGAGAAACCGTCAGCATGAAACTGCTTGTCAGCGGGAAAAATATGGATCAGCTTTCAGATATTCCTGTCACCTGGACGATTGGCAGTGAAGAGGATGATTATTACCTCCGGGAAGAAGTTCCTTATCATCAGGAGTTACAAGTTGAAATCCCTTCCAATATCCCGGTCGGAGAAACTGTTATCGAAGTTCCGGTTCTTGCATCCATTATCATTGACAACAAACTGCTATCTTCATTGAAACGATTCAGAATTACAAACAATCCAGCAGGGATGAACCCTCAGATCTCTGAAATTCAGGCGGACTGGAAATCCGGAAATGATTTCCATACCCAAACCATAGCAGCCGGAGAAACCATTACCATTGACCATTCTGTTGGCAATATCGCATTTACCGTAAATACACTTGAACTCCCTCAGGGAGGAAATGACCAGCTTGTCTATAAATGGTATTTTACCACATCCAAAAACAGTGATGGACTGCTTGAGGTGAATGATGACCTCGAAAGAATTGAGGAAATCCTGGGTTCGGGATCACACGCAGCCGAATTCAGGCAATCTGTTTTGATTTCATTATATGGTGAGGATGGAGAAGGATCGTTTCAGAAAGGAACATATAACATTTACATTGTGATCAGGGATAATGCATCTGAATCAAATGACCGGTCAGAAGATCGCCTGGGAACTGCTTTCAGCTATTTTACGCTGGATGTCATGGACTGAAAAAAATCATACCAACCCGATTTTTTGGAGAAGGATATTTCGTGAAGTATTACTGAACCCTTTCGTTTAAACTCTCGACAGAAAGGAGATCTTCCAGCAGTTCCATGCGACAATTTTTATCATTTTCAATTGCGCATCGAAGATTTAAAATACAAAATTTCCGACAGATATTATCTTCTATATCAAAATTTCCGAAACAGCCCAAATGATCTTTTGGAGCAAGTTTTTTCATTGATTCAATTCTCATTTTATCCCATTCAACTCCAGTAAAACAATCATTTCGTTATGAATTTTACCGTTGGTTGCTAAAATTTCCATATCATCTATATTAAATGTATTGCCGGAAAAATCGGTTACAAGCGCACCCGCTTCCCTTGCAATCACGATACCGGCTGCGGTATCCCAGGGTTTTAGATTTTGTTCCCAGAATCCTTCAAACCGGCCGCACGCCACATAGCAAAGATCCAACGCCGCACTTCCCAGCCTCCTGACACCCCTTGCAGCTTTCAGACAATTTTCAAAACGAAGCATCAGCGGTCTGAGCATTGTTTTGAAATCATATGGGAATCCGGTCACAAGCAAACTGTCTGAGACATGATCTGTTTCAGACACTCCGATTCTCACACCATTGAGTGCTGCGCCTTTTCCCTTGCACGCGGTAAAAAGTTCTCCTGTTTCCGGATTCATGACTGTTCCGATGACTGGTTGGCCATCGATTGCAAAGGCAATGGAAACAGCAAATAAACCTAAATGATTCGCAAAATTTGTTGTCCCATCCAATGGATCGATTATCCATTGATAATTTGAC
>CAMBQS010000356.1 GCA_945870015.1 Desulfocicer vacuolatum DSM 3385 | reverse complement strand
CAGCCGGTTTTTTATCAACCATAAGGTACTCCGGAAAAATCGCTTGGCAAATCCGCTTCTTCTCAGTGAAAACCGGATCATCTGGCTTGCAGGATATCAGATAGGCGACTCAATGAAAATCACACCCGAAACCAGCACAATACTGAAGGCAGAACTTTTTCTTGCTTAATGAATAATGATGATTACCTTTTGCGTCTGATATGCAGATTTAAAAAATATCAGCACGTATGATCTGAAAAAACTGTAATTTTTTTTTATTTTCTGTCATAAAAACAAAAAGTTTATTTTTTTATTAAATTCAGGAAAGCGGCTTTAATCGGAATCCCTTTAATAAATTGACGATTATTCTGCATTCCGGTCTGAATCAGGAGGTATGACCATTTGAATCCATTCTATAAAAATATGTCTTTATGGATCGTTATCGTCTTAATGGTGGTAATGCTTGTAAATATTTTCAGTCAGCAGCAAATTTCTGAAACCCCGATCAACTACTCCGAATTTCTCAAAATGGTGGATGAAGACCGGATTTCAAACGTTGTTATCCAAGGTCAGGAACTGTATGTAACCGATACCAATAATACCCGGTTCAAGGTTTTTGCTCCTCAGGACAATGACTTGATCAGCATTTTAAGGCAGCGTAACATTGCAATTGATGCAAAACCCCCTTCTGAAACCCCATGGTTCATGTCCATATTAATATCCTGGTTCCCTATGATCATCCTCATCGGTGTCTGGATCTTTTTTATGCGACAGATGCAGGGCGGCGGCGGAAAGGCCCTCTCTTTTGGAAAAAGCCGCGCCCGGCTTCTTTCCGATCATGCAGAAAAGGTCACGTTTAAAGATGTTGCCGGGATCGAAGAGGCAAAAGAAGAACTGGCTGAAATTATTGAATTCCTGAAAGATCCAAAAAAATTCACCCGGCTTGGCGGCCGGATTCCCAAGGGCGTTCTTTTAATGGGTTCTCCCGGCACGGGAAAAACCCTTCTTGCCAGAGCCATCGCCGGTGAAGCCGGAGTGCCTTTCTTCAGCATCAGCGGATCGGATTTTGTAGAGATGTTTGTCGGTGTTGGGGCTTCCCGTGTTCGCGATCTCTTTGTCCAGGGAAAAAAGAACGCTCCGTGCATCATCTTTATCGATGAAATCGATGCCGTGGGCAGACACCGTGGTGCGGGTTTAGGCGGCGGTCATGATGAAAGGGAACAGACACTGAACCAGCTTCTGGTTGAGATGGACGGGTTTGAATCCAATGAGGGGGTTATTCTGATCTCTGCGACAAACCGTCCGGATGTACTGGACCCGGCCCTGATGAGACCCGGTAGATTTGATCGCCAGGTTGTGGTTCCCCTGCCGGACATCAAAGGCCGGGAGGGAATTCTGCTGGTTCATACCAGCAAAACCCCGATTGATACGGATGTGGACATCAAAACAATTGCCAGGGGCACACCTGGATTTTCCGGCGCGGATCTTGAAAATCTTGTCAATGAAGCTGCACTTCTGGCTGCAAAAAGAAACAAAGAAAAGCTTCAGATGGTTGATTTTGAAGACTCTAAAGACAAAGTTTACATGGGTCTTGAACGGAAATCAAAGGTAATCAAGGAAGAAGATCGCAAAACAACCGCTTACCACGAAGGCGGTCATGCCCTGGTCGCCCGTTTTCTTCCGGAAACCGATAAGGTCAATAAAATTACCATTATTCCCAGAGGCCGAGCCGCAGGAGTGACCTGGTTTCTGCCGGAAGAACGGGATTTTAAATATAAAGATCAACTGCAAAGCGAGCTTTCCGTTGCATTTGGCGGACGGGTTGCGGAAGAGCTTATTTTTAAAAGAATCAGCACCGGGGCTTCTAATGACATCAAACAGGCAACGGAACTGGCTCAAAAAATGGTTCGAAGCTGGGGAATGAGTGATGTGCTTGGCCCTCTTTCCTATGCACAAGGTGAGGAACAGATCTTTCTGGGACGGGAAATCGCTCAGCACAAAGATTACTCCGAAGAAACCGCAAAAATTATTGATAATGAAGTCAGCCGATTGATCAAAAACAGCTACGACAAGGCAAAAACAACTCTTCAGGAGAATATTGATATTCTTCATAAGCTAGCAGAACTTCTGCTGGAAAAAGAAACGGTTATGGGCGCTGAGCTGGACCAACTGATCCGTTCCATGCGGCCGGGAATCGAACTGCAAACGCATTGGGAAGATAAAACAACCCATGACACCGGTTCGGAAAAAATTGTGTGACCATGCCTGGCAAGCCGTATTTTCAGTTCAATTGGGCAGGCCATTTTCTGGATATGGGCCAAACCACCCGGATCATGGGGATTGTCAATATCACCCCGGACTCTTTTTCAGACGGCGGGAGATTCATTGATCCTCAAGCCGCTCTTTCCCATGCGGAAAAAATGGTTGAAGAGGGTGCGGACATTGTGGATATCGGAGGGGAATCCTCCCGGCCATTTTCAGATTCTGTTCCGGAAGAGGAAGAGATAAAACGGGTAGTACCGGTCATTTCAGCCCTTGCTAAGCATATTTCCATTCCCATTTCCATTGATACGACAAAAGCACGGGTTGCCCGGAAAGCACTGGATGCAGGAGCCTCTATCATTAATGATATCAGTGCGCTGAGACAGGACCCCGATATGGCCAAGGTGGTTGCAGAATCAAAAGTACCGGTCATTCTGATGCATATGCTTGGCACCCCCAAAAATATGCAGAAATCTCCCGCCTATCAAAATGTTGTTGGAGAAATCAGGGACTTTCTGAGAAACGCCATCCGGTCAGCCATGGACAAAGGTATTGACGGCTCCAAAATTATCATTGATCCGGGAATCGGGTTTGGAAAAACATTTGATCATAATTTCCTGTTGCTCAAACATATTCATGAATTTCTGGACTTGAACGTCCCTGTTCTTGTGGGGCCTTCCCGAAAAGCGTTTATCCGGAATAAACTGAGTGAAATTGAAAACAAAGCGCCCCTTCCGGATTCACTGCCGGTGGAAACGGGAACTCAGGCAGCGGTTGCGGCCTGCGGGCTCAGCGGAATCCATATTGTAAGATGTCATAACGTGGCCAATACCCGTGCAACATTGAAAATCATCGATGAAATTCGAAATGCTTGCCCTGGATGAAAAGGATTTTCCTATGCTTCTTGTGATTGATGTTGGAAACACGAATACGGTTCTGGGAATATTTGACGGAGAGCGACTGGTAAAAGACTGGCGAATCCGAACGGAAAGAAACGCCACCGAAGATGAATTCTTTATTCTGGCTTCCGGTCTCTTTACAAGCAGCAACATAACGTTCCAGGATATCAAAAAGACTATCATTTCATGCGTTGTTCCGCCGGTAGTCATGATTTATGAATCCTTCTGCAAGAAATACCTGAACCATGCTCCGATCTGGGTGGACGCAAAGACCATCACAACCATGCCCATTCTGTACAACAACCCGTCCGAGGTTGGCGCAGACCGGATTGTAAATGCAGTGGCTGCATACAATAAATATCATTGCAGCCTGATTGTTATTGATTTTGGAACCGCAACGACATTTGATGCCATTTCAGAAAAAGGAGAGTATCTGGGCGGAGCCATTTCGCCGGGAGTGATGATCTCATCCGAGGCTTTATTTATGAATGCCTCCAAACTACCCAGGGTTGAACTCTTTGAACCGCCGGAATCGGTTATTGGAAAAGATACAAGAGAAAGCATCCGGTCCGGAATCATCTTTGGCTATGCAGGACTTGTGGATGGAATTGTCAAGCGGATGGTCAAGGAGATGGGTTCTCATCCCAAGGTGATTGCAACCGGAGGTCTTGCCGGTCTGATATTCAATGTTTCCAGTACAATTGAAGCGGTCGAGCCGTCTCTCACACTGGATGGATTACGGATTATCAGCAGCAGCCTGGAGAAATAAACCAAACCCCTTGATGCTGTTTGTGATAAAGTATTCCTCTCTTTTCCGGGTTTCCGCATCCAGGTTAAAAAAACCGGACAGC
>CAMBQS010000355.1 GCA_945870015.1 Desulfocicer vacuolatum DSM 3385 | reverse complement strand
TTATGGTGTAATGTGAAAAACGATGAAGAATCATATGATTCATAAATTGAGTTCTAAGACTTTTAGCCATTTTGAAACCTCCTTGATTGAAATTAATAAGCTTGGCAGAATGCCACAGGAGGTATTGTAAATCTATTAGGATAAAAAGAAAATTATAGAATGGATTTTTAATGTTAGGGTTGCAACTTCCGCGCAGCGGTTCAGTTCTTCACTGCTGTCATCAGCGAATGCTAAAAAACGACTTTGTGAAAACCGTAAATCCATGGACAAAAGATGTAGTGCCTGGCAACGGAGACAGGAAGCAACCATCAAAGCCCCTGAGAATTTGGAAGCCATGGTCAAAAGAATATTGGCGGCCGGTGTCCAAGCCAAATACCTGCTAATGGACAGCTGGTTCATGATGCCTGCAACCGTTACGGCACTATGCAAACATATTGATGTCATTGGCATGGTCAAAAAAACTTCGAAGATTCATTACGGATACAATGGCCATCGCTTAGATCTGAAGGCCATCTATCGAAAGCTCCAAAAACGTCGTGGTAGGGCAAAGATCCTGGCAAGCACAATCGTAACATTAAAAGACGGATTACCCGTCAAACTGGTTTTTGTCAGGGATAAGCGTAAACAAGACTGGCTGGCATTGATGTCCACAAATCTTGAACTGGCAGATGAGAATATCATTCGTATTTACGGCAAACGCTGGGACATTGAAGTGTTCTTCAAAATGGCCAAACAGCATTTGAAACTGGCAAAAGAGATTCAATGCCGGGATTTCGATGCTTTGGTAGCACATACCAGCATCGTTTTCATGAGATATATGTTTTTAGTGTATCAAAATCGGATAGAAACAGACAACAGGACTTTTGGCGATTTGTTTTATGCCTGCTGTGATGAAGTATCCGATATTTCTTTTATTGAGTCGCTTTATAGAATAATGGTCCTTGCCGGGAACCGATTAAAAACTATTGGCAACTATTGTGAAAAAACAGCAACGACTTTTTTTGATGCAATTATGCAAACTGCTCTTCAATGTGTCGGTTTGGTAGAAAAAAGAAAGTTTGCGAGTAATTTTTAAACCCGAAAGTTGAGTCAGTAAGAAGTTGAGCCAAACCTATTGATTTTTTTTGCAATATTCCAATTTCTGATGTAACGTTCTTTATATAAACTTTTGCAGATATAATCTGAAGCATTGAATACTCGGGTTGTTAAACTTTATGCAAGAATGTGAAAGTCGATTCAAACTTTGATCATCGGTAATACCCATGGCTAAAAAACCTACATATGAAGACCTTGAGAAAAAAGTTCTGGAATTAGAGAAAGCGAATTTCAAGCGCAAGCAGGCTGAAGAATCTTTACGGCTTACACAGTTCGTTTTTGACAAAGCTACGATTGGGATATATCACATATCATCTGATGGCCGGATTTTGAATGTCAATGAACAGGTCACCAAAAGTATTGGCTACACCAAAGATGAATTGTCAAAAATGACTATTCCTGACATAGATCCAACCTTATGCCAGCAAAACTTAGAATCTTTATGGCAGACCCTCTGCAGGAACAAGGGTAACAGAATTGAAACAGTCCACAAACATAAAGACGGTAAAATTTTCCCTGTTGAAGTAATTACCAATCTGTTTGAATATAATGGAGAACAATTTTCTGTATCCTTTGTTCAGGATTTAACTGAGCGCAATTTGGCCGACAAAGAAAGAAAAGAACTTGAAACCAAGCTCCAGCAAAACCAGAGAATGGAAGCCATCGGCACTCTTGCGGGTGGTATCGCTCATGATTTCAATAATATTCTATCAGGAATATTTGGGTATTCCCAATTAGCTAAAAATCATTTGAATGATATCCAAAGAGCTGAAAAAGACATCGACAATGTTATTGGAGGGGCAAAACGGGCCGCAGAACTGATCGGGCAAATTCTGACCTTCAGCAGAAACTCCAGTTATGAGAGACAACCCCTTGCCATCCATAGTATCGTAAATGAAGCACTTACATTTTTGCGTGCATCAATCCCGACATCTATTGAAATAAGAAAAACAATTGTTTCAACAGCAAAGATAATGGCAGATCCAACCAAGATTCATCAAGTTGTTTTGAATCTGTGCACCAATGCTTATCACTCCATGCTCGAGACCGGCGGTGTCTTGGCTGCTGGACTAAGGGCTATAGAATTTTCAGCAAATGATCAGATACCTGAACTCAACATAATGCCTGGCAGTTATCTTCGACTTGAAATAAGCGACACAGGACATGGTATGGACGCAAGCACCAAAGAAAAAATATTCGAACCTTATTTTACGACCAAAACACCTGACAAAGGAACCGGGTTGGGGCTTGCCGTAGTCTTTGGCATTGTCAAGGAGCACGACGGACACATTACCGTTTACAGTGAACCCGGCCAAGGAACCACCTTCCATGTTTATTTCCCAATAGTCAAAAAATTCCCAATAACCTCTCCTATCGCCAAGGAGGAGGAAGAAGAGTCTTCGACACCTACAATGAAAACTATTTTGGTAGTTGATGATGACGAAATTGTACTCAAATCCACACACACGCTTTTACTCGACTTGGGGTATAATGTAAATTCAGTTTCGGACGGAACCAGCGCTTTCGAAATTTATAAAGAGAATCCGAACTGCTTTGACCTCGTCATTACTGATATGACCATGCCGGGGATTACTGGAATCGAACTCTCTATAAAAATTTTAGAACTTCGACCAGAACAACCAATAATCTTGTGTACTGGGTACAGTGCATTGATCAACCGAGAAAAAGCTTTGTCAATAGGTATCCGTCACTATTTTGAGAAACCAATAACCATAAAAGAACTTTCCAAGGTGATTCGAGCCGCACTTACATAAACCGGACTCTTCTGCTCATGCTTTAGTATCCAATTCTCGACCTTCACTGGACTAAAAAATATCAGGAATATCCGCTAAAGTTTGAGCATTTTGGAAAGAAAAAATTTCTATTTTTTAGACTGGAAAATTCTGATGACGATGGTGACAGACCATATGCAACCTCTGAATATTTCCTTTAAAAATAAATTTCTTACAGTGAGGGCAACGATATATCTTTAGATTTGGATCGTTTTGCGTAGGAGGTATTATCGGGTCCCTGTCATTTATGAAAATTTCCAGTTTTCCAATGCCGATATTTTTTTGTCCGCAGGCTTTTTTTTCGATCCAGTATTCCAATTTATATGCTTCACTTTTTGAAAGATTCTCATGGACAGCCGCCAACTCAACCGAAAGCCTTGCTCTGGTATATTTTGAAGCTGTACCCTGGTTATGTTTTAAAAGACGAGATTGAATTTTTATATTAGATTAAATAATACAGACTGGAACTTTCATATCTTTTCTTCTACCTTGTCAAGCTGATCATTTCTAAAAATTGGTTTTCATCCAGTATTCCGACCCCTGCTTTTTTTGCTTTATCAAGCTTGCTCCCGGCATCTGCCCCTGTAACCAGAAAATCGGTTTTTGCGCTGACGCTTGAGGTGACGGCTGCACCCAGGTTTTCGAGTATGCGTTCTGCCTCACTGCGGGTCATGGACGCCAATGTGCCGGTCAGAACCACCCGTTTCTGATAAAAGGGATTGTCCTGGGTTTCGATGGGCCGGAATTCATCCTTTTTTATCTCAACCCCTGAATTCAATAATTGGCGGATAATGATTTTATTTTCCTCATTGAAAAAAAAGCTGTGCACCGCAGATGCGGTTTCAGGGCCGATTCCATGAATGTTCTCAAGATCTGCCATAGAGGCTGCCATGATATCATCAAGGGATGAAAATTGCTGTGAAATCAATTTGGCTGAATTTTCACCGGTATGCTCAATTCCCAGCGCATAAAGAAAGCGTGGCAGGGTTATTTTTTTCGATTTTTCAATGGCTTCCGTCAGGTTAGCAGCCGATTTTTCAGCCTGTCTCTCAAGACCGGAAAGCTTTTCCTTTTCAAGGGTAAATACATCAACAAAAGATCGAATC
>CAMBQS010000354.1 GCA_945870015.1 Desulfocicer vacuolatum DSM 3385 | reverse complement strand
ACCTTGCTGCTCTCAATTTCACCGGATACAATAAAATATGTAAGGGCAAAGTTGGTTGTAACCAATACCGGAGAATTTTCATTTGGATTGCCGATTTCATAGATACCCTCGGTGACCGTCATCGGCCGTTGAGGATCGGTAAAAATGTTCAGACGTTCCAGCAGCAATGGGAAAATACTTTCTCCGGCAAAATCGGAAAGAACAACAATTCCGCCGTATTTTGCAATAAACATTGCAGCAATCAGAGATTCCATTTCAACATTTGAGGCCATTTCACTCGGGAATGTGATTGTCGGGAAACCCAGAGATCGATTTCCTTTTTTCAATGCCGCCCTTCGGATGGAAACCTGATCTTCCAGAGCCTGTTTTGTCTCTCTGGCACCGGAATCCAATACCAGATCTTTCAAGCCCATACCGGTTAGTTTGTCTGAAAGCGCGACCAATGCTTCTACAGAATCCGCCTTAATAGCCAGCGGCAGATCATTATCCAGTGCAATCTTGCCGAAAGCATCTGCTGTTGCAGCCGTTGCTGCATACATCAAGGGCCGTTTAAATGCACAAGCCTCTGCACCGGCTTTCATCACTTCCGCATTTTCGGACATGAGAATTACATTGAATTCGGAAGTTTCAGCCACTTTCTTGGCAACTTTTGCAAATGCACCCTTGTCGCCATTCACATCTTTTACAGCTACGAGTTCAGGCCTCAGATTCAAACCAACCCGTTCGTACTGAAAAGCGTTCCATTTTACAAGCGTCGCACTCAGATTTGCATCTGAAATGTCGGATCTGACAGTTGCCGCCAGCAATGTTGGATTGTAAAAAGTTTTTTCATGTCTGTACATGACGGTTTCACCGCCTGTCTTTGCTGCACGAACTCCTTTTCCAACAGCTACAGGACGAATCGGAGGAGCGGAGGCTTCTGCCAGTTGTGCTCTTGCCTCATCAGAAACATAGGGACAAGTATCAAGCTCCGCCTTACCGGAAGCCAAATTCATGGCAAAGGCAAGACAAGTCGGAACACCGCACTCCTTACAGTTTGTCTTTGGAAGGAGTTTGAAAATTTGAATACCGGTTAATGCCATTTTTGTCTCCTTATTCTTACTTCAAACCTAAAGGTTATATAATTAAAAAATTTATATGATCAGGCTGGTACGCCACATACCTCGCCTGATCATATTATCAATTTCACATCAGAAGCCGATTTCTATCTGACAATCGGATCCATGGAAATGGCCGGATGGCCTTTTTCCTGGAGAAAGGGCATAATTTCTTCTTCTGTGATTCCAACGGTCTCATCCGCGATCATGTCATAGAAGCCCGGAACACCAAGTTCTTCACCGCGTTTCACGATTCTGTCCTTCAGCTCTTCTTTCAGCATCTTGGGCATCCAGACCATTCTCAGCAATCCGCCGTCACCCTTGATGAACTTCTTCTGGGTGATATTGTACTTGGAGTGTCCCACAAAACCAGGAGAAGATGCACCACCGCCCATAACACCGGCAAGTGTGGTAAACTTCATTCCAGAAGGAGTCTCGCCGGCGTAATCACGGCCAACCGTCATAATTCCATTACAGGTCGGCAGCATGGCAGCGATACATTCACAGCAACCACAGGTTGTCATGGGATCAATAACCATGGAGTAAAAATTGTAATGGGAAACTGCTCCACGGGATGCTTTATATACAAAATCATTGACACCTTTCCACTGACCCAGAACCGGATCCAGACACTCACCCTTTATAATCGGCTGGTTTGGTCCGGTAGGATTGATTTCAAATGACGCTTTGCAGTCCATCCAGTTATATGCGCCGCAGAGACCGGTTCTTTCCGGACTTACCGAACATACATGGCTAGGAGCAAAAGACTGGCAGAGAGTACATGAATAGTATGTTTCCACATCCTCATCCGTCATCTTGTCCACGCGCTCATCCCTTGTCTTGTACTCAGCACGGGCTCTTTCGGTCAGTTTATCCACATCCGCCTTTTTGGTATAAAGGGTCACCTGAACCTTATCCACAATCTTGGTAAAATCCTGATGAAATTTTGCGTGTAGCACAACACCGATATGTTTCAGGGAAAAACCTTTTTCCATAGCAGACTTGCTGATACGGATCCAGGAGATATCCCGCTGACCAATATGCATGATACCTTGAATATAATTGATCAGATGATGGATCTGACGTTCCATGATCGGCTCAAAATCCGTCTGAAATTCACGGCCTGCAATCTGAACGGAAATACCCAGCGGGAAGGTTGACCCTTCTTTCAGATCGGTTACATCCGGACCGACAATCACAACCTTGCCGTCTTCAATCTCATTCATTTCAGCCATTTTTACCAGCTCTGTACACTGGGTCTTTCCACCACCGCACTGACAATGAAGATCGGCACCGCGAACCCGCTCACCCTCGAAGGCCGGACCAAATGACATTGGGATATCGATCTCTGCAACCTTGACCTTGAGGCCTCGGACTTCAACCGATCTCTGGCAGATTTCACTATGGGGAACATTGGCCACGACATGCTCATAGGTACAAATACCCGTTGGCAGAATTTCCGGAATGTCCGTATCCGCCAGTGTCGGGAAACCCCAGTTAACACAGCCGGCAGCCGCTACACCCCACTCGGTTCCGATATCACCCAGCGCATTCACAAATGCAAAAACCCTGTCCTTGTTATACAGCAGGATCTTTTTATAATCACCAGGCTGAACACCACCAAATGCCATGGCTGCCCTGTTTGCAAAACCAAGCGCAAAAACAGCAGAAGAGATATCCGGACCAAACGGGACAATACGTGTATTCCATCCGATCTGAACCCCGGCTTTGATCAACTGCTCAATAACCGATGTGCCATTATGATTGGCTGCGCAGAAAATATACAGATTTTTCTTCTGGTAGTCTTCCACAATATCCTTTGCAATTTCAATGGTCGGTGCCGCACCGACCATTGCAGCAAAACCAGGAGCAGAACCGTCAACAAACTCCACACCGCGTTTCCGCAGGATAACATCGTCTGCCGGTCCAACCCAGATTTTTCCAGCTTCAATATCCGGATCTTCCTGAGGAATATAAAAATCCGGTTGATCCAGGATACGGAGCGCTTCCATGATTTCATAACAGAAGATCGCTGCCATACCGGCATCCAGAAGCGGTCCGAGATAGGGAAGGTGATTCTTGCTTTTGATATGAGGCGGAAGTAGCCCGCGTGCAAATGCAAGAGGTTTTTTTAAATCTTCAAGAGTTTCCACTTTCATTCCGGTCAGGGAATAAATAACCGGAAGATAATATGCGGTATTCGGGAATCCTATCTTGGTGTCTGCATTGTATGTTGCCAATGCTTTATTAAACCGGCCTTCTGCCTGGGATACAACCTTATAGCCACCCTGAATACCTGCAAATGCTACTAACTTAGACATATTTATTTCCTCCTTCGTTGAGGATTTTTGTAAAAAAAATCATCCTAAAGTGCCTGACGATCCGCCATATCCATGAGAACACGTTCTCTTGCCTTGTCGATTCCAAGCTCTTTACGTTTTTTGTCAATATGGGCTATCATCAACTGAGCATGTTTGATCGGATCAGCTTCCAGATCCCATTTCCCTCCATAAATTTTTTCCAGTTCTTTGGACAGGTAATCATGGAATACAGGAGCGCCTTCCGTGGGCAAATGCAATCCGAATACCGTATAAACACCGGATGCTACAAAATAATGCCCGATGGAAATCGCTTTTTCGCTCATCCACTCCGGAGCGCTTCCCGCAAGCGGCAAGTCACAAATGTCATTTCCGAGTCCGCCGGCCTTTACTACCTCAGTTGCTGCAAGAAGAAGACGGCTGTTATCCACACAAGAACCCATATGAAGAACCGGTGGGATACCCACGACCTCACACACTTCAGCGAGGCCGGGGCCACAATGAACAGCCGCACTTTCCGGTGTCAACAGTCCTTCCATGGCGCAAGCAATACCGTTACATCCAGTTGTAAGAACAAGCACATCATTT
>CAMBQS010000353.1 GCA_945870015.1 Desulfocicer vacuolatum DSM 3385 | reverse complement strand
GGAAGCGCCCACAGATTATATGGTGACACAGACCATCAAGGCGGATCAGAACGGTGTATTCACCTATGGAATTCCCCATGCCGGGTGGTGGGGATTTGCTGCATTGAATACCGCTGACTATAAAATAAAACAGAATGGAGAGGACAAGGATGTGGAGCTGGGTGCGGTACTCTGGGTAAATGTTCATCCATGGAATTGAGCGAGCGGTAATATGCATATTTCAGAAGGTGTATTGTCCGGGCCGGTTCTCCTGTCCGGAGGTGTTCTGGCTGCCGTTGGAACCGCTATCGGACTGAAAAAAATGGATTACGACCGTCTGGCTCAGGTAGGGATGATGGCATCTTCTTTTTTTGTGGCCTCTCTCATCCATGTAAACATCGGCCCATCCAGTGTCCATCTTATATTAAACGGAATTGTGGGTCTGCTGCTGGGATGGTCGGCGTTTCCGGCCATCCTGGTGGCGCTCGCGCTTCAGGCGGTTTTTTTTCAGTTTGGCGGAATAACCGTATTGGGAGTCAATACCGTAATCATGGCTTTTCCGGCGGTATTCTGCTGTTTTGTTTTTCGGCCGTTTTTAAAAAAGAATGGAACGGTCTCAATGATTGCCGCTTTTGGTTGTGGTTTCTGTGCAGTGTTGCTGTCCGCAGTGTTGCTTGGGGTTGCCATGATCTGCACGGAGGAAAATTTCTGGGAAGTATCTTCCCTTGTCGTGATTGCGAATCTGCCGGTAATGATTGTTGAAGGCATTGTAACGGCCTTTTGTGTCGGATTTCTGAAGAAGGTATATCCGGAGATTCTTTTCAAAATGGACAGGGGTTGACGGAAATCATAAATAAGAGGAGCCAATTTCAAAACGATTGAAAAGCGTCACACCGGCGAAAGCTGATGTCCAGAAAAGAACTGAAAATATTGGATAGTGTTACGCTTTACTTCGTGTCAGGCTTTCGCCGGAACTACAACAACAGACTTTTGAAATTGGCTCAAGAGGTTATGAAGGTTTGACGGAAATGAATAGAATGCAGACAGCGGGTAAAAGGGGAATTTTGTATTGCAGTTTTCTGCTTGTGTTTTTTCTGGAAGGGACGGCCTTTCATGCCGATGCCCATAAGGTAACCATATTTGCCTGGGTGGAAGGAAATACGGTTTATACGGAAAGCAAGTTTGCAGGTGGAAGAAAAGCCAAAAATGCACCCATAGTGGTTTACGATCAGAATGGAACCAAGCTTCTGGAAGGGAAAACCGATGAAAATGGAATGTTTTCCTTTGAGGCGCCGAAGAAAGCGGAAATGAAAGTGGCTCTTCTGGCTGGAATGGGGCATCAGGGAGAGTGGGTGATCCCGGCAACCGATTTTACAGACAAGGAGGAACCGGCTCCGGCGAAAACAGATGAATCCGCTTCTTCCGGAATCCTGATGAAAGAGATCCGGCATGATGTGGCTGAGGAGGTGTCAAAGGATGTTTCCATCTCCCCCTGTTTGAATCCGGAAGATATCCAACGCATCATCGACAACTCCTTGGATAAAAAACTCAAACCAATTTCTATTGCACTGCATCGCTTGAACAATCCGGATCACGCCCCTTCCATGTCTGAAATATTGGGCGGAATCGGATATATTTTCGGAATGGTTGGTGTGGCTGCCTATGTTCATGCAAGGAAAGAAAAGAGGAAGGTGTTGTAAATGATTCAGGAACCCTTTGCTGCCGGGTCATCCTGTATTCATGGGCTGGATCCGCGTTTCAGGATTGTCAGCGCATTTTTGTTTTCCATGGTGGTTGCACTGGCCGGCGAATTTTTGGTGCTGGGCATTGCTTTTGCGATTTCCATTCTGCTGGTGTGCATGGCTGGATTGCATCTGAAAAGGGTACTGAAACAGCTTCTGTCTATTCTGAGTTTCATGCTGCTGATCTGGCTGGTGCTGCCTTTCACCTATGAGGGTGAGCTGCTTTACCGTGTCGGCCCCCTGGAAATCACAAAACCGGGAGTTCTCCTGTGTGCAAGGATTACGATAAAATCCATAGCAATCCTGCTGATCTTTATTTCCCTGGTTTCAACCATGACGATCTCGGCACTTGGACATGCCTTAGGTCGGCTGCACATTCCCGGCAAACTGGTTCAGTTGCTTTTAATGACCTATCGCTATATTTTTGTGATTGAACAGGAATATCAGCGGTTAACCACAGCTATGAAGATCCGTGGATTCCGGTCCGGAACCAATATTCATTCCTACCGGACTTATGCATACCTGATCGGAATGCTGTTTGTCCGCGCTTCCATCCGGGCCCAGCGTGTCCAGAATGCCATGCTATGCCGCGGATTCAAAGGCAGGTTTTATTCCCTTATTGAATACAGAGCATCCCGTGGGAACCGGATTTTTCTGATGCTGATGACAGGGCTGATTGTCTTATTGATCATAATGGAGATCCGACTGTATGGATGAAAAGAGCGCATTTATCAATCTCAAGGGTATCTGTTTTGGTTATCCAGGCAGCCAGCCGGATGTGATCCAGGATCTGAACTTTACCTTTTTCAGAGGAGACCGGATCGGCCTGATTGCACCCAATGGAAGCGGCAAGACCACTCTTTTTCATATCATTATGGGATTGATTCAACCCACATCCGGCGTCATTGAAATCGACGGCAGGGAGATCCGGAAGCCAAAGGATTTCCAGGCTGTGCGAAGGAAAATCGGTCTGCTTTTTCAGGATGCGGATGATCAGCTTTTCAGCCCGACGGTTCTGGAGGATGTTTCGTTCGGCCCGTTGAATCTGGGAAAATCAAGGGAGGAAGCCATTCAGATATCCAATGATATGCTGGGTTTTTTGGGTTTACAGGGCTTTCAGGATCGCATTACATTTACGCTTTCCGGAGGAGAGAAAAGACTGGTTGCCCTTGCGACCGTTCTGGCCATGGAGCCCGAAGTGCTTCTGCTGGATGAACCCACAGCCGGGCTGGACCTGGATACCAAGAAAAAACTGATACAGGTTCTGAACAGGCTTGATCTTTCCTATATTGTCATATCCCACGAGTTTGATTTTATCACGGCGGTTACCGATCATGCTTACACCATGGAAAGCGGAAAAATTATTCTGGACGAAGAACTTCATGTGCATCGTCATGAACATGTTCACCGCTCCGGAAAGCAGCCGCACAGGCATGTTTAGAAGGATGAGCCAATTTCAAAATGATTGAAAAGCGTCACACCGCCGAAAGCCCATGTCCAGAAAAGAACTGAAAATACTGGATATTGTTACGCTTTACTTCGTGTCCAGCTTTCGCCGGAACTACTACAACAGACTTTTGAAATTGGCTCGGATGGTTCCGGCGGAGTTTTTTGTGGAATTTATCCGCCAAGATAGGCTTTCTGGACATCCGGATTTTTCAGAAGAGAACCGGATTCGCCTTCCAGTACAAGATTCCCATTTTCGAGGACATATCCGCGTTGTGAAAATTGCAGGGCCAGTCTGGCATTCTGTTCCACCAGAAGAATGGCTGTGCCTTCCTTCCGGTTGATCTCCTGCAGGGCTTTGAACACATCCATCATCAGAAGCGGCGCCAGACCCATGGAGGGTTCATCCAGAAGCATGATCTTCCGGCCGCTCATGAAGGCTCTTCCAATGGCCAGCATCTGTTGTTCTCCGCCGCTCAGGGTGCCTGCTTTCTGATTTTTTCTTTCCTTCAGTCTGGAAAAAATGGAAAAAACCTGTTGAAGATCCCGGTCGATCCGTGGTTTGTCCTTTCGGGCAAAGGTGGCTAGTTGCAGATTTTCACGTACCGTGAGATTGCCGAAAAGCCTTCTGCCTTCCGGGACGTGTGTAATGCCAAGTTCGCTAACGATTTTATCCGGGGAATAGGAGAGGAGATTTTTACCGTTATAGGTCATCCGGGTATTCCCGGATACCGGAATCAGTCTGGACAAGGCCCGGAGTGTTGTGCTTTTTCCGGCGCCGTTGGCTCCGATAATACAGACAATTTCTCCTTCGCTGATCGTAAAATCGATACCGTGAA
>CAMBQS010000352.1 GCA_945870015.1 Desulfocicer vacuolatum DSM 3385 | reverse complement strand
AAGTGTCGTGGCCAAAGAAGGGGTGAATATTACGCCAGCATGGGTTCCGGGAAAGTTTGAACTGGCGGCCACACTTTCTTTTTCAGGTGATCCGGAAATTTATATGTTGACCGGAGGCGGGAAAGTGATTAAAAGAGTAACGAGAAATTGGGGGATTGATGTTTCGCCCTCATTTTCTCCAGATGGCCGAAAAATGGCATTTGTTTCTAAACGGTCTGGGAATCCACAAATATATTGTCAAGATCTGAGTTCCGAGCAGGTGAAACGGTTGACATTTCATGGAAAGAATAATACAACACCAAGCTGGTCACCCAAGGGAGATAAAATTGTATATTCTTCTATGGAAAAAGGACTTTTTAATGTCTATATGATCGGGGCTGATGGCGGAGATGCAACGCAACTGACAAATGATGCCGGTGATAATGAATCTCCAACATGGTCACCCGACGGAAGCCTGATCGCTTTTTGCTCAACAAGAGAAGGTGTAAGTCGGATATATGTGATGACTTCTTACGGAACGGAACAAAGACGTTTGTTTTCCATGTCTGGGGAGCAAACAAATCCAAAATGGTCGTCTAACAATATGGGTAATTAAACAAATAGTAATTCAAAAGGAGGTAATATGCAAAAAAAAGTGTTAAAAGGACTGTCTTTACTGTTACTGTTGTCAGGGTTATTGTTGTTTGTTTCTTGTGCACAAACAGATGTTCAGGCTACACCGGATGCTCCCAAAGCGCAGCTTGCAGCAGAGACAACGGCATCTGATGCAGATCAGGATGCTGCAAAGCGTGCTCTTGAAGAGGAAGCAATTCGCAAGGAGCAGGAAGCAGCAAGAAATGCATTTGTTTCTGAGGATGTTTATTTTGATTATGATGATGCATCTCTGACATCTTCCGCTCAGGCTGTTCTTCAGGCAAAAGCCGGCTGGCTTCGCAACAATCCGAATGCAGCCATCCTGATTGAAGGACATTGCGATGAAAGAGGAACAACAGAGTACAACTTGGCTTTAGGTGATCGCCGTGCAAATTCCGCAAAAACCTTTCTGGTTGATATGGGTATCCCAGCTTCTAATTTAAAAACAGTAAGTTATGGGGAAGAAATGCCGGTTGATCCAGGAAAAACTGAAGAAGCATGGGCCAAAAATCGGCGTGCTCACTTCATGATCGAATAAGGTCTTTTCAGGCACATAGAAAAAAAGCAGGTGGCTGACATTTTTGTCTCACCTGCTTTTTTTAAAAACAAACGGCCTGCCTCTCATCGAATAAAAGATTTTTTTTGTGATCTGCATTATCAGGATAAATGCCAATGCGTATTAGAATTCTGTGTTTCTTCATAATCCTTTTATCCCCATTCGGTTGTGCAACAGTACAGGACAAAATTGCTCTGGAAGATCGGATTTCCAAACTGGAACAGACTCGTTACAAGTCTGAACAGAATGTAGATAGTTTAAAAGTTGAACTTCAGAAGATTGGAAGCACCTGGGACTCAAAGGATCAGGATTTTTCGGGTCAATATGCAAGCCTCCGGGCCGAAACCAATAAGCTGATGGAAGAGGTTCGAATATTAAATGGACGGATTGAAGAATTGGAATTCGCCATAGGTCAGACCAATTCAACAGAAGGTGGACTGACTGCAAAATTGAATGATCTTAAAACTGAAAATCAAAAAGCGGTGGATCGGATCACCGAACTTGAGAAATATATTGGCTTAGGTGGATCTTCTCCTCAAAAAAGTGAACGTTTTCCTGGTAAGTTTCCTCCTGTAAAAGATAAAGATAGTGAAGATACGGAACCTGAAAACGGATTATATATCCAGGCCAAGAAGGACCTGGATGATGGCGATTTCGAATCCTCCCGTATTGGATTTCAGAAATTTATTTCTCTATTCCCGCAATCTGAAAATGCGGATAATGCTCAGTTCTGGATTGGGGAAACCTACTATCGTGAAGCCTGGTATGAAAAAGCAATCCTTGAATTTGAGCAAGTGAAAAAGAAATATCCAAAGGGGAACAAGATTCCTTCGGCATTATTAAAACAAGGGATGTCTTTTCAACAACTGAAAGAAGAGGCAAATGCCCGTCTGATATTGGAAGAATTGATCAATCGGTTTCCAAAATCAAGTGAAGCGGATATCGCCAAAAAGATCTTACAGAATTTATAATCATCAGAGAATGACCTCTTCTTTTGTATGCAAGATATACAGGGATGATACATGTTAAAATGTATCGGAGTAGATCCGGGACTTGCTGACACGGGAATCGGTTTTGTAACCGGTTTTGGATTTGATATTCAAAGCTATTCCTTCGGGACCATTCAAACCTCAAAATCTTTGCCTTTACCCGAACGTCTGGACACAATTTTTTCGAAGCTTTTGCGTGTATTGAAAGATGAAAAACCCGACTTGATGATCGTAGAGGATGTTTTTTCTCTTCCGAGATATCCAAAATCAGGAATTATATTGGGGAAAGTAATCGGTGTGGTGCTGCTTTCCGGTTTTCAATCCAATACTCCTGTTATGGAAATACCGGTACGGGAAGCGAAAAAAATACTTACCGGGAATGGTAATGCAAAAAAACTCCAGTTAGAGATGGCGGTTCGAAGTTTGCTACATCATCCGGAGAAGATTCAACCGGATCACGCATCTGATGCCTTGGCGCTGTCACTGATTGGACTATACCGGTATGGACAATAATAGATAAAGATAGAATAGCCATGATTGGATACCTTGAAGGAAGCTTATTGAACAAGTATGAAGATCGCATCCTGCTGTTGGTCAATCATGTGGGATATGAAGTACTCTTACCATCGTTTGTGATGGATACATTGGAAGGAAAGGTAACAGGGGAAAGGGTTTCGGTTCACATTTATTATTATCAGACAGAACGGCAGCCCAAACCAATACTGATTGGATTTAATCTTGAAGCAGAAAAAGAATTTTTTCAGTATTTTATTTCTGTTGAAGCGATCGGGCCCATCAAAGCAGCAAAAGCCCTGACCATATCCATACGTGAAATTGCAAGAGCGATTGAAAGCAATGATGTGGAAACCCTGAAACAGTTGAAGGGAATCGGAACCCGGACAGCCCAAAAAATTATTGCTACATTAAAAGGCCGGGTAGAAAAATTTGTGCTGATTCGGAAGGAGGAGGGGGCTGAAAAGTCAGAACCAGCTCTTTCCGGAGATTTTACGGTTCAGGCTTTTGAAGTGCTGGTCAATCAGTTAGGTCATAAAGCCGCAGATGCAAAATTGATGATTAAAAAAGCATTGGAAAGAAAACCATCCATCTCGACACCGGAGGAGCTGTTTGATGAGGTTTATCGAGGAGAGATCGGCTGATGAATGATGATATCCTGAGTTATGCTTCTGATAAACAGGGTATCCTATCCAAACAGAAACTGCAGCTTGATCAGGAACCCGAGATTCTTTCCCTTCGTCCCAAAACATTATCCGAATACATTGGACAGCCGGAGACGATAGAGACGCTTGAAATCGCAATTCAGGCGGCAAAAAAGAGAAACGAACCTCTTGATCATGTATTATTTCATGGCCCACCCGGCCTGGGTAAAACAACCCTCTCTCATATTATCGCAAATGAATTGGGTGGAGAGCTGACAGTTACATCCGGCCCGGCCCTTGAAAAGGGAGGGGATTTGATTGGATTGCTGACCCGGTTGTGTGAGAGGGATGTCCTTTTCATTGACGAAATCCACAGAACCCCAAAAGTAGTGGAAGAATTTCTATATCCTGCGATGGAAGATTTCGCAGTTGATTTTGTGTTTGATAAGGGAGTTCATGCAAGAAGCCATCGATTTCAACTCAAGCAGTTTACACTTGTGGGCGCAACCACACGAGTCGGCTTGTTGTCAGCTCCCTTGAGAGACCGGTTTGGTATTTTCCGGAATCTTGATTTTTACTCTGAGAAGGATCTGATTCAGATTGTCAAACGATCCGCTGCCCTGCTGAACTTGTCTATGATAGGCGATGCTCCCGCTATTCTCGCAAGACGATCCAGAGGAACTCCCCGGATTGTCAATCGGTTATTGAAACGGGTGCGTGACTATGCTCAGGTCCGGT
>CAMBQS010000351.1 GCA_945870015.1 Desulfocicer vacuolatum DSM 3385 | reverse complement strand
ATCAGCATGACAGCGTGGGATCAAGCAAATAAATGGTTTGGTGAAGACGGTAGCATTATCAATGTCTGGTCCGCGAATTATGCCGGCGGAAATACCACACAGGGAATTGCGACCCTATGCGGAGGGGATGTCGCTGTCCGTTGCGGAGGTGATTATCTGGGCCAGGCCGGGACTTTTGGTGAGGGGGATTTCTCCATCTACGCAGGCGGGGATCTGGATGGCCGGTTTCTGGTGGGCAATGGCACAGGCCGGTTGAACGCCATGGGCAGCCTGGGTGCGCTGCCAAGCCTGAGTAAACAGACCATTGAGATCATGGATGCGCAGGTTTGGGCAGACGCCCAGGGTCATATTGATCTGGGATCGGTGATCAATCCCTCGGTGGCTGGTTCGGCCATGAATCAGACCGGCTATCGAAATGAATGGGACCTGACCTATGTGTATGAAGGGCAGTATGAGGGTGCGCAAAACAGCGCTGTTACCTTGCAGGCGCATACCGGGGATGTGGTTCTGGCCGGCAGCGCATTAGGTGATGTTTTAAAAAAAGGTACTGTAACGGTTGACCAGCTTCTTCCGCCGGTGGTATCGATTTCAGCCGGGGGCGACATCTATCTGCAGAACAATTTTGTACTGGCGCCGTCGCCGACCGGAAATCTGACCCTGCAGGCCGGAAACGACATCTACGGCCAGTATGCCGTAGGCGAACAGATTCAGAACAGTTGGCTGCGCATGCCGGACCTGGACCCCGCGCTTTACTTCGGACGCCAGACAACGGATTCCAAGGATGCCATGATGAACATTCTGCTTGGCCAGACGTTTGCGGGCAGCCCGAAAAACTCCCTGCACTACGATGATTCCGATTCCATTTCCATCCAGGCAGGCAGTGATATACAGAACCTGAAGTTGTTTCTTTCCAAAATGGCCGAAATCAGCGCAGGCAATAATATCGTGGATCTCTATTACGAAGGTCAAAATGTCAGCGCCGGGGATGTGACATCCATTCAGGCAGGCAACAGCATTCTGTATACCTCGGAGGCATTCGCGATTACGGATAAGTATAAGGGGATCAAGCATGGCGGTCCGGGTTTATTATGGATTTCCGCTCAGAACGAGATCGATCTGGGTGCCACGGATGGAATTCAGACCATCGGCAATCTGGAGAATCGATCCCTTCCAGCGGAAAGCAGCGACGCTATGGTGATCAGCGGGTATTCCCTGGACAAGGAAGAGGCGGAACTGAGAAGCTTTTTTGCCTCCATCCAGACGGCCGGAATCGAGTACAGCAACAAACTGTCTGAAGGTGATCCGGAGTCAGCCAATCAGGTGGTCGAAACCCTGCGGAATACGGTCATTGATCCTTTCTTTGCAGATAGCTCCGGGAGCGAAGTTTCCGCACAGAAAATTGACGGGAGGACTGCCCTGACAGACGAACCGGATGATCAGAAGGGAAATCTGAATATGGTGCAATCCCAGATCAGTTCCGCCGGTAACAAAGGGGATATTTTTGTGATTGCCGGCGGGGAGTTGAATGTCGGGCGGACCACGTTCAGCGATGATGATTCGGATGTGAAGAATTCCGGAATCTTTTCTGCCGGTGGTGGCGGCATTTTCGCTTTCGCAGAAGGGGATGTGAATGTCAATGAAGCCAGGATGATGACCTTTTATGGCGGCGATATCACTGTCTGGAGTGAGGCCGGCAATATCAATGCTGGACGGGGGTCCAAAACCGCGGTAAGCGCAACACCGGCTGCGGCGACCAAAAAAGGGGATGAATATGTAGTAGAGTTTAATCCGCCCGCGGTCGGAAGCGGAGTCCGTACCCTGACCTTTGATCCGGACGGGGCATCCGGTGCCAAAACCGCACCTGTTGCAGGGGATGTGTATCTGTTTGCACCCGCAGGGGAGATTGACGCAGGAGAAGCCGGGATCGCCGGCAGCAACGTGATTCTGGGCGCTGTTTCGGTGGTCAATGTCCAGAACATCAGTTTTTCACAAGGCGCTGTTGGTGTCCCGGCCAGTTCTGAGGCAACCGCTACAGTGGGCGCTCTTTCCGGCGGTGGGGCACTCAGCGAGGCCGGCAAGATGGCGGATGCCGGTGCTGCCATGCAGGCAGCCAACAAGCAGTTTGAACAGGATGCCAAGGAGATGGAAAAGACCTTTATGCCGACGTGGCTGCGGGTTCAATTTATGGGATTTGATACAGAAGACGAGGGGGAGTCAGAAGAAGATGAAAGCTAATCAGATGATTCGATGGAACAGGAAGGGACGGAAAACCATCATCCCGATAATACTGACGGTGTTCTGCTGCCTGTTGTTCCGGGTGACCGTTGCAGAAGCCTGGTGGAATGAAGAATGGCAGTACCGGAAAACAATCCATTTTGACACTTCTCCGACCGGAGCGGATATCCAGGAAAACCTTGCAGATGTGCCGATCCTGATGCGCCTGCATTCCGGCAATTTCAACTTTGTCAACGCTAAGGAAAATGGAGAGGATATCCGTTTTGTCAAAGGGGATGACCAGACCCTGTTGAAGCACCATATCGAGTCTTTTGACAGCCTGGAGGAGATTGCCCTGGTATGGGTTCGTATCCCTTCTTTGTCCGGTGGAGGAAAGCAGGACTTCATCTATATGTACTATGGCAATCCTGAAGCAGTCGGAGGTCAGGATTCGGGAAGTACATACGGTCCCGGGATCGGAGCAGTGTATAATTTCAGCGGAACTGAAGATGTGAAAGATGTGACAGCCAACCGGAATCACGGGGTGGAGTTTTCCGGTGGCCTTGGATTGCCGGCAGTCATCGGAAACGGAATGACATTTAATGGCTCCGGAGACTCTTTTGTGATCAAGGATACGACCAGCCTGGATTTTTCCAAGGGGTTTTCCATATCCACCTGGATAAAAATTTCAGCGGCAATGGAACATGTGCCGGTTATTACCAGAAAAGCGGAACCATATAGTTTGGAGGTATGGATTGATCAGACAAAACTGTTTTGCCGGATTTCCATGGGCGAGGACAAGGTTTATGAAACGGAAAAAGCTGTGGACCTGGCCCTGCAGAAATGGAATCATATCCTGGTGACCGGAACCTCGGATGGGTTGATTTCCGTCTACCTGGACGAGATAAAGGCTTCCTATATCCAGCTTCCGACAAGTCTGCCTCATCTCAAGGGTGATCTATTTGTTGGGAGCACCAAGGAAAAAGACCGGTTTTTTGCCGGTGAAATGGATGAGCTTCAGATTGCCTCAGTACCTTTTTCAGAAGGATGGGCCCAGAGCATTTTTTCCTCCCAGGGGCCTTCCGGAAAGCTCTTGCAGTTTGACGAGGAGGTCATGGGAGAGAAAGGCGGCAGTGTTTTCCTTACTCTTTTAATCACGGTATTCAAAAATATCACGCTGGATGGATGGGTTATTATTGGCTTCCTGCTGATCATGGGGCTTTTGAGCTGGGTGGTTTTCCTGAGCAAAGGTTTTTTTCTGTACGTAACGGAGAAGGATAACAGGGAGTTTATATCCGCCTATCGTCAGCAGAAGCAGATTATGGATCTGAACAACGGTTCTACTGGTTTTGAAAACTCATCCCTTTTCCGCATCTATCAAGCTGGCTGCGAAGCTTTGAAGCATCTGGTCGACAATTCGGAAGCCAATCTGGAATGTCTTTCATCCAAAAAAATGACAAGTTTCAAAGCAACGCTGGAAAGAGTTCTTGTGGATGAAAATAAACGGCTGAATGCTTCGCTGGTATTTCTGATCATGGCGATTTCCGGTGGCCCTTTTCTGGGACTGTTGGGGACGGTCTGGGGAGTTATGAGTACCTTTGCCGCCATGGCCGAGGCTGGTGAGGCCAATATCATGGCCATAGCCCCAGGTGTTGCATCTGCTCTCGCTACGACTGTTTTTGGTTTGATAGTGGCCATACCGGCTTTGTTCGGTTACAACTACCTGACCACAAAAGTCAGGGGTATCAGCATTGATCTGGGTTTATTTGTGGATGAATTGGGCATAAAGGTGGATGAAACCTACGGGAGGAATATATGAGAAGGGATTTTTTTGCTTATGAGTCATTTGATGAAATTAATGT